>JBDTEK010000354.1:0-24482 GCA_039922575.1 Ginsengibacter sp. | reverse complement strand
ATTGCACGCAATCCAATTTGAAGAACTTTGCGGAAGATTTATTTATTCAAATTATTTAATAAATACTCCCTCTCTTTATAATGTTACAGCATCTGATAGCAAAATTGTTGTTGAACCCATTTCTACGGGTTTAGAAAATAAAAAAGATATTTTCAATACCTGGGATGATAAAATGTACAGTCAGGTTTTAGCAAATTATTGGAAACCATGGGGCCTTACGATGAAAGATATTGTCGCCTTTCCCAATTCTCCCATCAGTTATTTAATAGATGAGTATAGCAATGAATTTATAGAACCGGATTCGATTACGATGCCTTATTAAAGTTTAAAGGTTTTGGTTCAAAGAAAGAATTCCGGAGTTGTCGTTTCAGAGACGAAATAGGAAATCATTAAGTTTGAAACAATTTTAATAAACTGTCCCTTAAAAAGGGTAAAAAAACAATAACAAGGTACTCACCTTTTTCAATTTTGAAAAGCCGTTAAAGGTTTTAATATGTGTTGAAATAGCTTCCGAAAAGAATGACGTTTCAGCTCCGGAGCTACAATATTCCACGATTTCTTTCTATTTATATGCTACTCCTCCGGATATAAAAACCAAAGCTCTAAACCTTAGTTCTCCAACCACTATCGTTATGCCCAAATCCTTTTTTATTATAAAATGGAACTGGAAATGTTTATTCCATAATTACCAATTTTTGAATGTGTGCTTCTCATTAGAACTGAACCTCCTTATTTCTCTTGAATAGCTTATTAATTGTTATCGGTTTCCCGGTTTCATATGCAATATTTTATAAAACTACACGTTTTATTCTCTGTCCGGCATTTACTCAATTGAAATATTCAACGGATTAATAACCGGAATAACCTAAAAATCCAATAAATCCAACAAATGAAAAGCACATTTACTTTACTCATCTTTGGCTTATTAAGCCATTTATCTGCCAACTGCAATCCAAAAAAATTATCTCCTTCATCGGCTGATTTTGCGCAATTACGTTCTAACTTGTATATAGTGCCCCCTGCCGGCGGCGATCCGGTATTAATGGATGGTAATCTTGTTCAGTACGATTCAAGCTATAGCAATGAACTCGATGGAATGGATGCCCGAAAAATGAGCAATCCTTCAGAAAACTGGGGAATGTTGCGTGGAGCTACCACCCTGGTTATCGAAAGAAGACATTCAATCGAAAAAGCGGATTCTATCTTCTTTAAAATGTGGAACATGCGTATCATTACTTATCAGATAGAGATTATTACTGCTAATCTTGATAAAAATAAAAGAGTAGGATATCTTGAAGATGCTTATTTGAAAAGTAGTGTAATGTTAGATTTGAACGGAACTACCCGTGTTAATTTTGCAGTTACTTCCGACCCTGCATCTAAGGCAAGCAACCGGTTTAGGATCGTTTTTTCCACGCCGGAGCCTGAAGTAATTTTACCGGTTATTTTCATTTCAACCAAGGCAGTTCAGCAGCAAAAATCAGTGAGTATAGACTGGAAAACAGTGAATGAAAAAAGGGTAAAAATATACAATGTTGAAAAATCGGTTGATGGCAAGCGTTTTGAAAAAGCAAGTGAATTAAAAAAAGGTGATTTAAATTATACCTGGACAGATGTGAATCCCGGACAGGGCGATAATTACTATCGGATTCGCACTGTAGAAATAGATGACGTATCGCATGTAAGTGACATAATGAAAGTGTACGTGGCCAAAGGTAATCAGCGCTACAATGTATTTCCAAACCCCGCAACTGCCGGCAATCTGAATCTCCAATTTGTAAATCAGAATGAAGGTAAGTATGAAATTAAATTAATGAATTCTTTTGGTCAAACAATTATGACAAAATCCATTCAGCATAGCACCGGAAGTAGCCAGGTGAACGTAAGTCCTTCTCAGAATTTGCCAAAAGGAATTTACAAACTTGAAATCAAATCTCCGGAAGGTGATAAGAGTGTAATATCTGTGGTATTTTAATTATTATCCGCCCGGTTTCAAAACCCTGAAGTTTAAATTACAGGAAAATGAACGCGGGCGGAATTGTTTTAATTATACCTAAACAGGCTGTTTACTATCCAATTAAAAATGTTTTGATCTAATTTGGCAATAGATTCATTTCAATCTTTCCATTAGCAGTATCGTCATAGCTAATTTTTTTACGAACAGATTTAATCATTCCGGTAGTTGTTCGCTCAGCAGCTTCTATGGCATCGTAAAATTTTTCTATAGATGGAAAATATTTTGACATTGCAAGTTGCATAGATATAAGCGATGCGACCTCTTTGATTGTTACTAACATTTTATATAAGTTTTATATTGAAGAAAGAAAATTAATAGTGCTAAAATAACCTCTTATATCAATTGATACCAATCCTGTTTATTAATAGCTTATAACAAAAATTGATATCTAAGCCTTTGTCTTTAAAATCTTCAGTCTTATAAAGTCAAAATCATAAAAATAAATTGATAAAATTCCCAAGTAAAAAACCCACTTTAAAGTGATTTAAAGTGGGTTTTTTATAGATGAGAATTGCCTCAAAAATTTTAATCAGGAATTCTAATACCTATATAATTCAGATTTATATGGTCCCTCTTTAGGTATGTTTAAGTAATCGCTTTGTTCTGTTGTCAATTCATCCAATACTACGCCTATTTTTTTCAAATGCAGGCGTGCCACTTTTTCATCCAGGTGTTTAGGAAGTACATAAACTTTATTTTCGTATTTATCTGCATGTAGCCAAATTTCCAATTGTGCAAGCACCTGGTTGCTAAATGAATTACTCATTACAAAACTTGGATGGCCGGTAGCGCAACCTAAATTTACCAATCTGCCTTCTGCCAAAATAATAATATCTTTTCCATCAATCGTGTATTTATCCACCTGGGGTTTGATGGTGTCTTTTGTATTGCCATAGTTTTTATTTAACCATGCAATGTCTATCTCTATATCAAAATGGCCAATGTTACATACGATGGCTTTGTCTTTCATTTCTTTAAAATGTTCCGCAGTAATTAAATCGCGGCATCCTGAAGCAGTGACAATTATATCTGCTTCTTTTACTGCATCAATCATCTTCTTAACTTCAAAACCATCCATCGCGGCCTGCAATGCACAAATAGGATCAATTTCTGTAACGATCACTCTTGCTCCGGCGCCTTTCAAACTTGCAGCAGAACCTTTTCCTACATCGCCATAACCGCCTACTACTGCTACTTTGCCCGCCATCATTACATCTGTTGCTCTTCTGATGGCATCAACCAAACTCTCTTTGCAACCATATTTATTATCAAATTTAGATTTGGTAACAGAGTCGTTTATATTGATTGCAGGAATAGGTAAAGTTCCTTTTTCCACTCTTTCATACAATCTGTGTACCCCGGTAGTTGTTTCTTCTGATAACCCTTTTACATGCTGAATTAATTCAGGGTATTCATCAAAAACCATATTAGTTAAATCACCGCCATCGTCCAAAATCATATTTAAGGGACGGTCTTCACTTCCAAAGAATAAAGTTTGCTCGATACACCATTCGCTTTCCTGCTGTGTTTGACCTTTCCATGCAAAAACGCCTATTCCTTCTGCAGCAATTGCGGCGGCAGCCTGATCTTGCGTAGAAAATATATTGCACGAACTCCATTTTACTTCAGCGCCTAATTCTATCAGGGTTTCAATAAGTACAGCGGTTTGGATCGTCATGTGAAGGCAGCCTGCTATGCGAGCGCCTTTTAAAGGTTTTTGTTTTCCGAATTCTTCCCTGAGAGACATTAATCCTGGCATTTCAGCTTCCGCCAGCTTAATTTCTTTACGCCCCCATGCTGCAAGGCTCATATCTTTCACCTTATTTTTAAGGTTGAAATCAATGGTATTTTTTGTAATTGTTGACATAACTGTATTAATTTATTTTAAAGAATGCAAATTTACTAATAAAAGAATAAAATACTAAATGTGAATAAAACTTTAGCATAAGACTATATTTATTTATCTTTAAAAAGAATAAAATACAATAAATGAATGAAAGTGACAAGTTTAAAAGAAGAAATGCAAAGTATAAATTATGTTCCCGATTCCAGGGATTTATCTATTTTGAAACTATTGCAACAAAATGCGAGGGCAACTGTAAAAGAAATTGCAGAGGAAGTACATTTGAGCACCACACCAGTGCATGAACGTATCAAACGCATGGAGCAAGCAGGGATCATCAAACAGTATGTGGCACTGGTGGATCATGCGAAGGTGAAAAAAGGATTGACGGTGATATGTTATGTTTCATTAAAACAACATGGAAAAAACGCAGGGGCCAGATTTATAAAAACTATTCAGGAACTAAATGAGGTAATTGAATGTTTTAGTATTTCCGGTGAGTTTGATTTTATGCTGAAAGTAGTTTGTGAAGATATGAATGAGTATTACGATTTTCATGTAAATAAATTAAGTGAAATAGAAAATGTAGGACATGTACAAAGTGTATTTGTAATGGGAATTATTAAGGAAACCCATAAGGTAGTATATTAGACTTTGCGAATTAGGATTTAGGATGTAGGATTTAATTTGGGCCATTACTCCACGTCATTGCGAAAAACTTCGGGGATTTTTGCCGAAGTTTTGTGGCAATCCCGATAGTTTATGAAATTCAAGGCTATTAAATGTGAGATGGCTTTTCACCTTTAGAATTAGGAATTAGGAATTGGGAATTAAAAATTAAGAATAGGAATGGTCGCGTAACGCTATCGGTTGATTGAAATTCAACAATAAAACAATAAAACAATACAACAATACATAATGCAAAGAAGAAAGTTTATTCAGTTAACCGCTATGAGCAGCGCCGCTATTGGATTGTCAAAATATTCTTTTAGCGAAAAGAAAAATGATTTTCCGGATGTAAGGACACCCATCAACCTTAGAAAGTTTTCCAGCCCTGCTGTTGAAAAAATTATTTCCAGCGTGAAAAACGATATCCGGAATAAAGAAATTGCCTGGTTATTTGGAAACTGTTTTCCAAATACTTTAGACACTACAGTTGATTTTGAAATGATAAATGGGAAACCTGATACTTATGTAATTACAGGTGATATAGATGCAATGTGGCTACGGGATAGCAGCGCGCAGATCTGGCCTTATATTCCATTATGTAATTCGGATAAGAATTTGAAACAATTAATAAAAGGTGTTATTAACCGGCAGGTAAAATGTATTTTAAAAGATCCTTACGCCAATGCTTTTTATAAAGATGAAAATAAAATAAGTGAATGGAAGGAAACAGATATTACAGATATGAAGCCCGGTATTCACGAACGCAAATGGGAGATTGATAGTTTGTGTTATCCCGTACGTTTGGCACATGGATACTGGAAAGAAACCCGTGATACCTCAGTGTTTGATAATGATTGGCTGGAAGCAATGCGACTTATCATCCAAACATTTAAGCAACAACAGCGGTACAATGGCCGTGGCCCTTATTCTTTTCAAAGAAGGACTTCCTGGGCAACAGATGGTGTTCCATTAGAAGGGTATGGCTATCCTGCAAAACCGAATGGGCTTATCTGTTCGATGTTTCGCCCCAGTGATGATGCCACTATTTTTCCATACCTGATTCCTTCAAACTTTTTTGCGGTGGAGTCATTAAAGCAGATGCAGGAACTAACGGCCATGCATAGTGGAGGAAAACAAACTTCCAATGAAGCGGGAATTTTGGCTGGCGTTGTGAAAAAGGCGTTGGAACAAAATGCGATTATAAATGATAAAAAATCAGGAAATATTTACGCTTATGAAATAAACGGATATGGCAGTTTTAATTTAATGGACGATGCCAACGTACCGTCGTTATTATCGCTGCCGTATTTAGATACAATAAAAAGAGATAATAGTATTTATCAAAACACCAGGAAATTTATTCTTTCAGAAAACAATCCTTTCTTTTTCCAAGGTACAGCGGGAGAAGGTATCGGTAGCCCTCACACAGGCCTTGACATGATATGGCCGATTGCAATTATCATGCGTGGACTAACCTCCATTAACGATGCTGAAATAAAATATTGCATTAAAATTTTACAAAAAAGTAGTGCAGGTACCGGGTTTATGCATGAATCTTTTAATAAAAATGAGGTGGGTAAATTTACAAGAAAATGGTTTGCCTGGGCAAATACTTTGTTTGGCGAATTTGTTTGGAAATTGTACCAAAACAAACCTGGTTTGCTTAATTAAGCGTCAGGTCCGACGGCCTCCGTCTGACTGACAAAAAAGAGAGTCAGTCAAAAAGTTAGTAAATTAATAAATGATCTGATTGACAAATTAAGAGGAGGATTCTACCATTTTCCCACTAAATATTTTTCATTAATTCACATTCACTCCATTCTTTTTTTCTGCAATAGTTTTCAAAGTGTGAATACTAAGATTGAATTCGAAGCCGATAAGGACTGCAAGCGAGTTTAAAAAGATCATAATCATCACCACCATTACAGTTCCAATGGAACCATAAAGTATATTATACTTTCCGAAATTATTAACGAAAAAAGTAAAAGCGATTGTTACTACAATACTTAAGAAAGTAGCTATTACTGCTCCGGGTGAAACAAAATTCCATCTTGTTTTAGTAGATGGCGCATACCTGTATATGAACGCGTAAGAGTAAAATATTAATCCAAGAATAAAAATCCATTTACCGTATAAAATCAGATCTCTTATTTGTAAATTTTTGATCCCCATCCAGTTCAGGATATTTCTTTGAAGAAGGAGAAGAATTAAACACGACATGAGTAAACCAAATAGCATGAGAGTCAATTTGATGGCTTCCCATCTTTTTTTTAGCCCTCTTATTTTTTCAAAGCCAATGTAATCTTTGTTGAAAGAGCGCATAAGGCCCATAACCGCGCTGGAAGCAAATAACAGGGATAAAATAAAAGTGAATGAGATGAGACCGATCTTTGATCCGTCTATAAAACTATCGACAAATTCTATAAGGCCCGCGTTGTATGTTCGTGAAGGTATAATGTCGTGTATCAGGCCATGTAATTGAATTTTGATACCATGTTTCGAAACAAACGGAAGATTAGGAACTAAAGTAAACACAAACAAACAGGTGGGTGGCACCGACATGATAAAATTGTACGAAATAGCTGACGCTCTTTCAGTAAGATAGGGGACATCAAATTTTCTAAAAATATAATGAAGCGCTTCATATAAAGTAATTCCCTGGAATCCTATTGGTTTCCATTTCTTACTTTTTGCTATTAAATATTTTACCGGTTTTACAACTACATGCATGCGAGCCGTTTTTTGAAAATACTTTTTTTTAATTTTAGTTGGCAGTGTCAGTTTGGTTCTCTTGTCTTTCTTTTATTAAATTATTTAAAGCCTGCTGATAAGCTTTAGCATACACGAGATGTTCCTGATAGGTGGCTGCAAAATCTGAAAAACCTGAAAAATCAGCACGTGCCACAAAGAATAAGTAATCTGTTTCTGGCGCATCCAAAACCGCGTCAATTGTTTTTATGGAAGGTGTGCAAATAGGGCCGGGAGGAAGCCCGGAATTTAAATAAGTATTGTAAGGTGAAGGATATTGCAGGTATTTATGATAAATCCTTTTCAACTCAAAATCTTTCATGGCGAATTTAATGGTAGGATCTGCTGCCAGCCTCATTCCTTTTTTCATGCGGTTCAAATATACGCTTGCTATTTTTGATTTATCATCCTGCTTGTTGGTTTCTTCCTCTACTATTGATGCCATGATGTAAACTTGTTTTGGCGTCAATTGTAATTTTTGTGCTTTTGCCATTCTATCCTGGTTCCAAAAAATTTTTTCTTCCGCGTACAATTTTTTAAAAATATTTCCTAAAGATGTTGTCCATGTGTAGGTATAGGTATTAGGAATAACCACTGTCATCACAGTATTTGAGTCCACATCGAATTTGGATAGAGAATCATTATTATTCAAAAAATGAATAACCGTAGCAGAGTCAGTTTCAAAACTACGTGATATTTTTTTTGCAAGGTCTTCTTTGGTTCTCAATTTTGTAATGATCAAATTTACCGGTACTTGTTTCCCCGAACGAAGCATTTTTACCAAATGGTAAACACTCATACCATTACTGACTCTATATTTTCCCGGCTTGATGTTTTTTGTATAATCTACATAACCTGCAATTTTATTAAACCAAAAATCTCCTTTAATAAAACCATCTTTTAATAAGCTGTCTTTTACCTGCGCGTATGAGCTGTTGGTCCTGATAAATAAAAATCTTTTATCAGGGTTTTTTATATTAGGGCCAAAAATCTGCCATAAAACGATTGAGAAGATTACAAGGATAACTAATAAAATATAAACGAATGATTTCCTCATTTTGAAAATTCGATTTTGTTATGTGGATTGAAAGTTATTAATTTTTGTTTAGAATGAAATTTATTAAAAAACCCTGTCTTTTTGGGAGACAGGGTTCAAAATAATTATATAAAATTAAGGATGTGGTGCAGGCGCTTGTTGTTGCGGTTGAGGATTTGAAGGTAAAGGAACAGTATTATTGTTTTTTGGCGCCATTGGAGTTCCAACGGGAGCTTCATTTATTAGTTTGTCTCTTGAATTAACGCCACCACTATTTGACATGAATAAAGTAGACGTAATACATAAAACTCCGATGATAGCCGCAAAAACCCAGGTTCCTTTTTCAAGGACGTTGGTAGTTTGTTTTACGCCCATCAGTTGATTACCAAAACCTCCAAAAGATGAAGTAAGCCCGCCACCCTTTGGATTTTGAATTAGAATGATTACACCAAGGATAACAGAGGCGAGTATTAGAATAGTTCCGAAAAGAAATAACATATTAATTGTGTTTTATACTTTCAATTTTGGCTGCAAAGTAAGTGCTTTTGGAAGGATAAATCAAACTTAATTTTTGATACATTTCTATGGCCTTTTCCCGTTTATCCTGCTTTAATAAAACTTCCGCCATAGCTTCTGTAAGTACTTCGGCAGCTTCATTGGATTCTTCTGCAGAGGTTTGAATGAGCTTTTCTATCACCTCATTTTGTTCAGGTAGTTTTCCCGGATGCAATTTTTTCATGCTTTTCAGCCAATCAGTAAAGCTTTTCATTTGCTTGCCCAGCTTATCATTCATCAACGATTCGGGATTAATTTTTATACCTTGCGAAGCAAAATAGTCTATTGTGTGAAGCGGTTCAAAACTCACCTGGTCATCAGTTTCTGAATCGGGACCGGCGAAAATTTTTGTCTCTTCAGCAGCGATTGATTTTTTTTCATCTTTAATATCTTCTTCCTGTGTATTTGTTAATTTTTGGTTTTGATTGTCATTTTCGCGAAAATTATTCTCTTTAATCTCGTTAATTTCTTCGGTTTCTTGTTCATCGTCAAATCCTTTTGTTTTTTCTACTTCAGCACCGTTAGTTATCTCCTCACCTTTATTTGAAAATATTTTTTTCTCCCTGTCATTTTCAGGTTCAGTGTTTTCATCTATAATAGCCGGTTCTCCTTCCTCTAATTCTAATATACCCTCTTCATTTGCAATGATAATTTTTTCTTCGCTCTCCTTACTTACTTCCTCCTTTACAACATCCGTATCAATAATATCATCAGTATTTTTTTCAAACTCAGGAATTACTATGGCGAAATGATCTGGTGTATCTAATGATTCTTTTGAGGGTTGATCAAATTTTTCAAGAACCATTTTATCTAATTTAAACCTGAGCCAATTTGTATTATTAAAATATAATGCAGTTTGCTTTATCGATTTATCAAAATTTTCATTCTTATTTTTTTTGTAATTAAGTAGAAGGAAAAATCGGGTAACAGAACTATACGGATAATCGTTTATGATCTTCTCTAATAAAGTATTATCATCAGGATATTTTGAAAAAAAAGACTCCTTATTATTCGTTTCTGTATGCATTGAATTAGTTTACCAATTTGAAAATATTCTGGTGAAAATTGCCTCGCTTATATTTTTTATAATTTTATCGCCTATTTGAGATTCTGCCTGTTGCAGCGTCAGGTTGGCGCTAAAGTCATAATTACTGGTTAGGTCAGCTTCAAAATTTTTCTTTGAATCAAGCGTGTTTTTAAAAATAAGATGAAAGGTAACATTTAAGCGGTTAGTTCCTGCCGTGGAGTTAGCGACTCCGCTTGTAGTTACACTATAATCCGATAAGTAACCGCTTATATCATAATGTGCATCGTCATCATTTACCTGTCGCAATCTTGTCTGGCCTATTATTTTTTGCTTAACAGCTTCTGTGAGTTGCGGTGTTATCTGAGGATTTACATATCGTGCTTTATTTTGAAAATAGTTTACACGAAACGTTTTGACTTCCGTAGGAATGGGAGCCGTATCTTTTGTTGAATACCTGCACGTCGCAAAGCTTAGCGTCAGCATTAGAATTCCCAGTATGGTTGCTAATTTAAATTGTGTTAATAGTTTCATTGGTGGTAATCTACAGTTTATTCGCTTGTGAAGGTAAAATGAAAAATAATAATTTATGTATTTAACCTGCCCAAAACCGAATGAAAAATTGTAAGGAAAAAATCTGATAAGGTTGAAAAAACAAATTTGTAAACTTAATAGAACAACCTTATTAACCTCTAATTAAGATGAATAGATCAATGATTTTTAAGGCTAAATCATTCACGCTTTTATCTCTTGCGCAGCATAAGAATGATTAAATTTTGACTGCAACGGTAAATCTTTGAATTTAAAACTTCTATTCATTTATATCATATTCTTTTAGTTTTCTGTACAACGTTCTCTCGCTTATACCCAGGTCGCTGGAGGCATCCCTTCTTTTTCCGCGATGCTTTTTTAATGCTTTTATTATCAGATCCTTTTCCGCATCAATTATGCTAAGAGACTCTTCCACTTCCTGGTGCTCATCAATTTTATTGTCATTATTCATTACGACAGGCAGGCTGGAGGCTATTGCAGGTGCAGGGCGCTCGTTGCGATAATCGTCTAAAAAAGATTCGTTTTGAAATTGGTTATTAGCGTTAATTGCTGAAGGGTTTTGCATTGCATCAAAAAACATTCTCTTTAATTCGGTAACGTCTTTTTTTACATCAAAAAATAGTTTGTACAAAATTTCTCTCTCATTTGCAAACTCCTTTTGGCTATTTCCTGAATAATTACCTGATGCAAGAACCGGCAGCATGCTTCTATTCTCTGGTAAAAATCTTTTCAAATCAATAGCTGAAACTATTTTATCTTTTGACAAAACGGAGAGTTGCTCTGCCATATTTTTTAGTTGGCGTACATTGCCTGGCCATGGATAATTAGCCAGCATATTTTTTGCTTCATCATCTAATTGCACTGGGGGCGATTTGTATCTCTCCGCAAAATCAACTGCAAATTTTCTGAATAATAAATGAATATCTTCCTTTCTGTCGCGCAAAGCCGGAACCCTTATCGGCACCGTGTTCAGGCGATAATATAAATCCTCCCGAAACCGTCCTGAATGGGTATATTCCAATAAGTCTTTATTGGTAGCCGCTATTACCCTTACATCGGTTTTCTGTACTTTGGAAGATCCCACACGAATGTATTCACCCGCTTCAAGTACCCGCAGTAAACGCGCCTGAGTACCCAGCGGCATTTCACCAATTTCATCTAAAAAAATAGTTCCTCCGTTTACAGTTTCAAAGTATCCCTTACGACCGTCAACGGCTCCGGTAAACGAACCTTTTTCGTGACCAAAAAGCTCTGAATCAATAGTGCCTTCAGGAATAGCACCACAGTTAACGGCTATAAACGGATTGTGCTTGCGTGCTGAAAGTGAATGAATAATATGAGAAAAAACCTCTTTGCCTACGCCACTTTCACCGTTAATTAAAACGCTCAAATCCGTATTGGCAACCTGTATGGCCACATCCAGCGCATAAATTAGGGAAGGTGAATTTCCTATGATTCCAAATCTGTTTTTTATTGCTTGTAGATCCATTAGCCTTCTAAAATTTTAGCAATCTCTATTTTTAGTATAGGGATATGTTTTTTAATTGTAATAAAGAGTCGTTCTGATTCAATCATATCATAATCATGAACAAATCAGGATTTGGCATAAATAAATTTTCTTGTCTTTTCAACAGAATTGATAAAATAGGGATTTTTCAATTTATCAGGGATCAAATCAACCCTCCTGTCCAGCATTTCTTCAAGAGAATTTTTTAATGAAAAAAAATTGGTTACCACATCAAAATCACCTTTATCCCAATCCGGATAATTTTCAAAATCAAATTCGTATAAAAAGTCTATATCACTTTTATTGTAAAAACTTTTATCGTCTGTTGCACTTTCAAAAAGATAAAATGATTTCAACTTATTTCTTTTACACATTTCAATTATAAGCGGAATATTTTTCTCAACGATTTTAATCATCTTATGATTTATATTTTCTTAATAAAGATTCCGTTCTAAATATCCACTTCCTTCAAGGAATTATTTATTTTGTTTCATTTACTTTTCCCAATCAAAGTGCCTGCTGTACAACTTTCAATAAGCACATTCACATAATCACCTTTTTTAAAGTTACCCGCTTTTGGAAATACAACCATTTTATTATTATCACTTCTTCCGGCCCAATGCCCATTACTTTTTTTTGAGTCTCCTTCGATTAATACTTTGTGTGT
Source organism: Ginsengibacter sp. (assembly GCA_039922575.1). Lineage (GTDB taxonomy): Bacteria > Bacteroidota > Bacteroidia > Chitinophagales > Chitinophagaceae > Ginsengibacter. The sequence continues at coordinate 11,864 of JBDTEK010000354.1, read as the reverse complement.
TTTCCCGATTTCTCTTTCCATACTCTTTAAAGAATGAATGCGGTGGAGTGCTACTATTTCCTGCAATCTTCTTTTTTTTGTTTCAAGTGGTACATCATCTTCAAATCTTCTTTCGGCAAGTGTTCCAGGTCTTTCAGAATAAAAATACATGTACGCCAGGTCATATTCACAATATTCAAAAAGGCTTAAGGTTTGCTGATGGTCTTCTTCAGTTTCCGTACAAAAACCGGTAATGGAATCTGTAGATAATCCACAGCCGGGAATTATTTCTCTTATCCTGTCCACTTTAGAAATATACCATTCCCTTGTATAAGTGCGGTTCATCATTTGTAAAATTCTGGTGCTGCCACTTTGTACGGGCAAGTGAATGTAATTACAGATGTTTTCATATTTTTTAATCATGAACAGCACTTCATCGGTAATATCCTTAGGATGAGAAGTAGAAAATCTGACCCTTAATAATGGCGAAATTTTTGCAACTTCTTCCATAAGATTCGCAAATGAAATGGTTTTTTTATTTATCTCATCTACCCACTGATAGCTATCTACATTTTGGCCTAATAAAGTGACTTCCCGGTAACCTTCATTAAAAAGATCTGCGCATTCTTTTATTACGGATTTCGCATCCCTGCTTCGTTCGCGGCCACGAGTAAAAGGCACAACACAGAAAGAACACATATTATTGCATCCGCGCATAATGCTAACGAAAGCAGTAACACCATTACTGTTCAAACGAATGGGAGATATGTCTCCATAAGTCTCTTCGCGGCTGAGTAAAACATTTACGCCTTTCTGGCCACTTTCCGCTTCTTCTATTAATGCGGGTAAACTGCGATAGGCATCAGGCCCAACCACTATATCCACTAATTTCTCCTCTTCCAAAAACCTGGATTTTAGTCGCTCTGCCATACATCCCAAAACGCCGACCAATAAACCAGGATTGTATTTTTTTATTTTCCGGAATTCGGTCAATCTTTTTCTGACAGTCGCTTCTGCTTTTTCGCGGATAGAGCATGTATTGATAAAGATCATATCTGCTTCCTGAAAATGTTGTGTGATTCCAAAACCTTTATTTTGTAAAATAGAAGCGACCACTTCACTATCGGCAAAGTTCATTGCGCAGCCGTAACTTTCTATATAAAATTTTTTAGTTAATTGATTTTGTATCAGTTGTTTTGGCGCAAAAGCTTCGCCCTGCCTTGTTTCGTCATGTATTTTATTTAGAGTAAGATCAGGCATTTATCATTTTTTTTTAATCAGTGCGCAAAGATAAGAAATTAAGAATTGCGACAGGATGGCAGAAAGTTAATAATGTAGAAAGCACATTTAATGAAGGGTAAATAATAAAAGAAATTGAGCAATATGTCCAATTATTTTTAGGAAAAAGCTTCTGATGGATTAAGGCTTTAGGGGCAAAATTGGTAAACTTTTCAAAAGCAAACGAATAATTTTTCTAAGTGCGCTTATTTTCATTTCGAATGCAATCGGTAATGATATTTTCTTGATAAATCCGGGATAATTATAAGAAGTTATTAAATGGACGGCTAATTAAAACCGTTATTGTTTGCTGTTAGTAAAAATCCTATTGGAAAGCCAGCTTTCCTTTACAGGAATGATCCAATTTCGTAGCAATTCTTTTTTGGTAAGAATAGTATTATTAAAGTACAAAGTTTCTGGTGTTATAAATTCATTTTCTATGGAATAATTTACCTGTTCTAATGGCAAAAGTTGGATTCTTTCTTTTACTATAAAAGCCAGCAGCTGCCTGTCAAGAAGATGCACATGGTAATCTTTTTCGATATTTTTTATAAGTTTAACAGAAGCATCTGTACTACATCCACCCACCTTTGTTTTGCTTTCGTCCGCCATAATAATAATGAACTGGCCAAAAAATAAATTGGCATATCCCTTTACAGAATCGCCGTGGCTATTCCATTCTTTGCTAAAGTTTTCAAGCAATTCTTCTATTTCGAGAGCCTCACTTAGGGTAAAAAGTCTGTTGCATTGATACACCCATACTCTTGAATTATCATCGAAATCCTGCGGAATCAGATCATGAAAATTAATATTCATTTTATAATGTTTATAGTAAAATTTACAGAATGAAACATTCTTGCGAAAATATGATTATTTTATAAGTTGTGAAATCAATTCTTTTTAAAAAATAACATTTTTTTGTTAATTTCCACACCACACATTATGTGATAAAGACTAATAAATGTGTATTTATAGGTAGGCTTCTCATAAAAAAAACCTCAAACTGATAAAGAATGAGGCTTTTAAATATTTATAATATTCATCTACGATGCATGTCCTAATTTCTTTAGGTACATAATATGAGAATGAATAGCGCTTATCATTTTTGGATATTCAATATAATTAACGCCATATTCTTTACAAGTTTTTTTAACTATTTTGCTGATCGCAGGATAATGTACGTGTGAAATTCTTGGAAATAAATGGTGCTCAACCTGAAAATTTAATCCGCCAACCAACCAGGAAATCATTTTATTATTTGTAGCGAAATTTGCCGTGGTATGTATTTGGTGTATTGCCCATTCACTTTCTATTTTTCCTGTAATTACATCCGGCATTGGAAAATCAGTTTCTTCAACTGTATGGGCCAATTGGAATACGATACTAATCACAAATCCGGTAACCATAGTGATGATCAAAAAGCCCACCAACCAAGTTGTAAAGCCCAATAACCATATTGGCAATACTACAAACATAAATGCGTATGCAACCTTTGCAACCCAAAAAGAAACATGTTCCTGAATCGTCATTTTTCTGATAGCAACAGTTCCAATTTTTCTTTTAAAATATTTTTGATAGTCTGTCATAAATATCCAAATTAAATGGAGTAATGTATAAAGAAACCAAAAATAATAATGCTGAAACTTGTGCATTTTTAATTTCTTTTGAGTAGTAGCAAACCTAAGCCATGGGCGTGCTTCAATGTCATCATCTACTCCATCTATATTGGTGAAAGTATGATGGATAATATTATGCTTTATATTCCACATGATAGCACTAGCTCCAAGAAAATTCAGAGAAGAGCCAGCCATTTTGTTCAGTATTTTATACTTGCTGAAACTTCCGTGAGCACCATCATGCATCACATTAAAACCGATAGCGGCAGTGAGGCAACCAAATAAAATACATTCTGGGATTGCGATCCAAACGATTGGAGTAAAAAATACAAGGTGAATATAAACCAGTACGTAGAAAAGGCAAAGTAGAGCTGCTTTAAAAAGAAGTGAAAAATTTCCGGTCATCGGCCGGTGATTGTCAATGAAATATTGACTCACACGCCTGGTTAATTTAGCATGAAAATCATCATTATCCTGTAAAAATTTTAAAGTTGTCATTATTAGGTGTTGTTATTATTTAATACATTTTAAATGCTTTTAGGAGCAAAAACAAGTTATGTGATATTCTGAATGATTGCATCGAAACCGCTCATTCCAATCATTTTCTTTGAAAGATAACCTTCCGCGTGTTTTACACCAATCATTTTGCCAAACATTGCCGAGCGGCTGATAACACTATTGAAGAACTCGGGCGTAGAAATGTAGGTCTTTGGGTCTCCACTTTTATCATCCGGGTTATAAAACTGAGTTTTAAATGCTTTGATGGCTTCAACCTTAGTATCAATTACCAAAGAAATATCAATTACAAAATCAGGTTCAAAATATTTGTCCTGAATATAATTAAAAACATATTTAGGCCTCCATGCTTTCTGATCTTTTCCACCTTCAGTAGTTACGATCTTTATTAATCCAGATAAAAAGGAGGAATCAGCAATTAATTCGGCTGCTCTTCCATGATCCGGGTGTCTGTCATCCGGAGCATTGCATAAAACTATTTCCGGTCTATACTTTCTAAGAACTGTAATTATTTTTATTTGATTTTCTTCGTCATTTTTGAAAAAGCCATCAGCCATTTTAAGGTTGTCTCTTACATCCACACCTAATATTTTTGCTGAGTTTTCTAATTCTTCTTTTCTTGTTTCCGCAGTACCGCGTGTCCCTAATTCTCCTTGGGTGAGATCAATTATACCAACTTTTTTCCCGTATTTTTTTTCCATCAGGAGAGTTCCAGAGCAACTTAACTCAATATCATCGGGATGTACACCAAAAGCCAGGAGATCTAATTTCATTATGGGCTGTAAAATCAATAACCGAATTCTTTCAATAAAAAATGTGCGCCAAAAGTAAATTAAATTTATTATAATTTCTCATTTTTGCAGTACTATTTATACACCTTTTTAGATAGATTGCAGTTTTAACGTTTAAGGTTTTTTATTGACCTTCCGCAAGTTTGTGAAATAGCTTTAATTCTCTAATAATGACTTTTTTACTCTTTGGAGAAAAGCTTTGAAATACAGGTATACTCCTTTCTATCTTAATACAGACATAAACCTTAGGTATCTAATTATTAGGATCATAGTGCTTATGAGGATTGGCACAAATATTCTGGCTTTGGCTTTACGCGTTTAGATGAAGGACCAGACCCATTTGTATTGCACTAGTTTTATCCGGAATAACCATACATCCGTTGTACTTCTTTTACTATAATTTCCATTTCAGCATCCCGGCCATAAGCATCATAAGGTTGCTTAAGGTCGCTGCCGAAAAAGAAAGCTACAGTTTGCCAGAAACGCGCGGTAAATCCACCTTTTAATTCTTTTAAAATATCATAACAAGTAGAACCGCCGGTTTCCCTGTTGATCAATTTCATTAAGACTTTTCCCTGATAAACAGACAAATTGGTGAGAGGATTAGTAAATTCTTTTTTCAGTTCTTTTTCGCGGCTATTAATATATTTTGTAATAAATTTTTTATCAGTATTGTTGGCGATATGCTTTTCAATATCATTAAATACATAACCGGCGCGTTTCGCATACGGGTAAGTAACATATATTGCGTTTCTTAAACGGGTCCATTCAGGCTTGGTTCTTTTTGTCCAAACATATACTCCGGCGAGTATTTTGGCTTCTATGGTATCGCCTTCATAAACTACCGCTCCACTAATAATAGTGTCATTAATGCCATAGCGCGATTGTGCTCCTGCAATATTATTATGGCCAATGAAAATGATCAGCAGGAAGAAAAAGGAGATCTGGTATTTTTTACAAATGGAACGCATTTCGCTTGTAAATTTAAATTTTATGCGGCAAATTGCAAAGTTAATTCGATTAAATCAATTTATTAACTCCGGTAACATCAGACTTCCCACTTTCTCCTTTATGCATTTGCCAGCAAAAACATATAAATCAATGCAATCAGTACAAAACCTATAGACAACGCCGACAACCATTTAGCTGCTTTGGCCCTTCTTACGAGGGCAATCACAAAGCCACAAGCCATAATTATTAAACCTGCCCACACTAAATTGATGTATGGAAAAACATAAGCTTTCAATGTAATAAAATCAGTTAATTTATCTGTCTCCTTTAATCCGATCTTAAATTTTTTATCCGGTGAAATTCCCGAAATATTCAGGTAGATATTTTGCGTGATAACTGTATCATCAATAAAATTAATTTCCTGGTTGTGAATGGTTATCGCCGGAAAAGCTTTGTGGCTGGTTCCATCCTGGCTGTAGGCAGTAATATCTGCTACAAGTGCAGTATCTGTTGGTAAAAAATGAAACCGTGCATTATCAGGATTCTTTTCAATAGCATTTAAAACGAAATATCCTTTATTATAAAATACCGAGTCGCCAATAGCCATTTCGTGTACTTTAAAAGAAGTTGTATCTTTTTCTTCATTGTGAACCGAGATGGTGGAAATGTAAGTAAATACATCGTGTGAAAAATAATGCCTTGTATCAGGATTAGAACTGAGGTTATTATCTTTCATCCGATAAGAATCCGGAGACAAAACAAAATTTTCCTTCACTTTTCCTGTAGCACTGTCTATTTTTTCAAAATGAAGATTATAAAAAGTTCTTGTTTTTTCATTTTGAGCGGCAGAATCACTGGTGTAGGTTACAGTATATTTTCCCATTTGGGTTGGAACCCCTTTCAGCAACGTAAGGTTTTCCATCGGATTCTCAGTACTTCTTCCGGTAGGGTCTTTTTCAAAAGGAATAAATAATCCGGTTTTTCTATTGTCGCTTATCACTTGCTTGTTTCCTGAAGAAATCAACATTCCTGCAATCATTAAAGCAAAACCTAAATGAGCAATAGCGCCTCCGCCAGCTTTTAAATTTCCTCTTAAGACTGTTTTTAAATAGGCTGCATTTGCTATCACGGAAAATATAGTTGCAAATAAAGCAAGATAGATCGCAGCTAAAAACCCGGGACCTTTTTTTGAATATTCTATTGGATAGAATATGGCCAGCAAAACCGAAATAACAACTGCTATGCCAGCAGGCCACATTAATTTACTAACAATATATTTTTTACCTGTTTGTTTGTATTTAAGATATTGTCCTGCGCCTGTAAGCAAGCCGAGAATAACGGCAACCAGCACCAGTACCTTATTATAGGTAAATTCTCTATCCTGCGGATCTGCAAGATTGGTTCCGAAGATTTTATTATAAACCGGAAGAGAAGTAATTGAAATAATAAACATGGCAGATAGAAACAGGATCAACGAACCTATAAACATCCAGAATTCTCTTGAAGAAAGGTTTTCTTCTTTTTGAATGGTAGGTATTTGTTTATAATTTTTGAAAAACAGAAAAAATATTGGAATAGAGATCGCTGAAACATATATGCCAATAAGTACATTCATGGCCATACCCGCCTCTGTAAATGAATGAACCGAAGTATCTCCCAAGATTCCGGTGCGTGTTAAAAAAGTGGAATAAAGTACAAAGAAATAGGAGAGAATTGTAAAGAGAAAAGAAGCTCTCAGGGCATTTCCGGTAGAATTATAAATAGCCATGCAATGCAAAGCTGCAATCATAATGATCCACGGAACCAGGGATGCGTTTTCTACAGGATCCCAGGCCCAGTAGCCACCAAATGACAATGATTCGTAAGCCCATTTTCCACCCATCATTATTCCTACACCTAATACGCAACCACTAAATAAAGCCCAGGGAAGAACAGGTTTTATCCAACCGCCCCAATCCTTTGTGGTTAACGATGAAAAAGCAAATCCGACCGGAATAATAGTGCTTGCAAACCCTAAAAACAAAACCGGAGGATGTATTACCATCCAGTAATTTCGTAGCAATACATTTAACCCGATACCATCTTTTATGTAGCTCAAATAATCAGGCTGACTAAAAATGGGTCCAGCCAATTCATTTCGTGTAAGTGAAAAAGGATTGCTGCCGATGCGGGTTCCAAAAACATAAATTCCTACTATCATCAGCATTAAAAGAAATTGCGCAGTATTTACGATGGCCATTACTGGTGCTTCTCTTTTTTTTGCTGTTAATATAACAACAGAACCAAGTACACCATGCCATAAGGACCAAAGCAAAAAGCTACCTTCCTGACCTTCCCAAATGCATGCCAGCAAATACTTTGGCTCTAATTCTTTAGAAGCATGTTTGTATGCATATAAGTATTCAAAGTAATGGTGCGAGCAGATATAATAGATGCAAAAAAAGACCGCAAGCAAAGAAAATACCTGTATAAAAAATGCACCCCGACCAAATAACAGCCACGAGCGCTTTTCATTTTCGAAAGGCTCTTTTGAAGCTTTAAAATAAGAGATAGCAGATATAATGGACGCCACAAAAGCAAGTAACACAAAAAAATGCCCTACTTGTCCAGGCAGCAGATGTTCATTCTCAAAGGTCATGATGCAGTCTTAATATTGGGTAACCGTTTTTTCTAATTGTTTTTTATCATCTTTATATTTGGAGGGACATTTTAATAAAATATTATCACATTCAAAAACGTTTCCTTCCATTTTTCCTTTTAAAACTACGCGCTCACTTTGCTCAAGTTCCGGTGGTTTGGTATTCCGGTAAATTACCTGGGTGCTGCTGCCAAGGCTATCTACAGCATAAAAAGAGAGATAATTTGGATCTTTAAGGGCATCATATTGAATGGGCCTGGATTTGTCCAGCTTGGCTATCATATGCACATATTTTCCTTGCTTTTCTTTTGCAGAACCTATAGTGTCGTAAGTTGAAAAGTCAACAGAATACATTAATAATGCCCCAATAGCAGCGGCAATAGCCACTAAAATGATTATGCTGGAAGTTTTCATTCTTTATTTTTTTGATGAAGCAAAATTAGGTAAAAAAGTGATGGGAAGTTGTTAGAATTGGATAATAGTATATTGCCGGTGTACATATTGAAAGATTCTGCATGATCACCAGAGGTATTACAGATTTAATGTATGTAAACTTCCCTGGAAGAAGGATGGGGGGAAAATCTGGATTCAGGGACTTAACCAACAATTAACCAATTAAACAATTATCCTCATTACCTTTGCCGTCCTAAAAAAAAATATTGAAAATACGATGGCAGACTTGTTAGATTTTGATCCAAATTCCGTGGGGAATCCTAATAATAATATATTTGGCTTACCATTTTCCGAAGAGGACTCTAAGGTTGTTTTATTACCTGTTCCCTGGGAGGTTTCAGTGAGTTATAAGGCAGGAACAGCAAGAGCTGCAGAACGTCTTTGCAAAGCAAGTCTCCAGATTGATCTTATTGATGATGATATAAAAGAAGGATGGAGACAGGGCTTCTTTATGCGTGACATTGATAAGAATATTTTATTGAAAAGTGACTTCTTGCGTAAAGAAGCTGAGTTATACATCAATTACATAGCCCAGGGAGAAAAAGTAGATGACAGTAAATTTATGTGCAAAGTGCTCAGGGAAATTAATGAGGGCAGTATTTTTCTAAATCAATGGGTATATGAACAAACTAAAGAGTTACTTGATGCCGGAAAATTAGTAGGAGTATTAGGTGGAGACCATAGCACGCCTTTAGGTTTTTACAAAGCTATTGCTGAAAAATTTGGTGAATTCGGCATTTTGCAAATTGATGCACATGCAGATTTAAGAAAGGCGTATGAAAATTTGAAATATTCTCACGCGTCTATTATGTACAATGCACTTACTGAAATTCCTGAAATTATTAAATTAGTTCAGCTCGGTACCCGGGATTATTCCTTAAGTGAATGGGATTACATCAATAATAGCAATGGCCGTGTGTTTACTTTTTTTGATAAACAATTAAAGGAGCGTGAATATGAAGGCGAAACCTGGCAAAAAATAGCCGATGAAATTGTTGCTTCGCTTCCTCAAAAAGTTTATATCAGTTTTGATGTAGATGGGCTGGATCCAAAATTGTGCCCTAACACAGGAACGCCTGTACCAGGCGGTTTTGAAACCCAGCAGTTATATTATTTATTTAAAAAAATAATTAATAGCGGCAGGCATTTAATAGGTTTCGACCTGAACGAAGTAGGAGTGAGTGTTTCCGAATGGGATGAAAATGTAGGAGCAAGAATTTTATTTAAATTATGCAATCTGATGATTGCCTCAAATGAAGCACATGCAACAGTATGACTTGACTCTTAAGAATGAAAAAGTAGGATTGTACCGTAATATGGCATGGATATTTCTGATTCTGAACATTGCAATTTTCATTCTTTTGCTATTTTATGATGCTTTTCGCTATACAGCATCAGCATTTATAATTGCACTGGCGGTGTATATATTAATGCGATGGTTTATTTTTAATAAATATAAAACCGGTCATTTTCTGGATGAATTCGTATTTTTTATTCCTGCTGCGGGCTGGTTCGGTTTGCATAGCTATGGCATTGCTATCGTTTGTATAATTATGGGATTTTTATATAAATTTTCATTGCAGCAATTAACTTTTATTTTTACTCGCGAGAAAGTGATGAAAGTAAATTTTCCAAAGAAGCATTTTAATTGGGATTCATTTTCCAATGTGCTTCTCAAAGGAAATATTCTTACACTCGATTTTAAGAATAATAAGTTAATTCAGGTAGAAATTGAGCCTTTGCAAAATGCAAATGAAGAACAATTCAACTCATTTGCAAAAACACAAATTGAGCTTTCAAATAACAATATTTAAATCATGGAAAATTCACCCTTTCTTTTATATTCTGACGGACAGGGAAACATTTTTGAAGATACTACTTTGTATGTATGTGGCAGGTCTGGTTGGGATGCATTGCCAATAGACATTCAGGAATGGATTGAGCTTCCTTCGGGCGGCCAACTGTACGAGCTACCACACAGGCACGGTATAGGAATAGACGTGAAAACCGGCGATATGCGCCTTTGTGAAAAGGGTTGGGCAGTAGCGGCTTTTATTCCTCCTGCATTCACAGGTACGTATCTGGCCGCTTATGAAACACTACCCGGAGCGGAAACGCTGCCGTTATTTTGCTATACTGCTGCCGGCTGGTACAACGATAAGTTTTTTGTAACGGCTGTTCGCATCGAAAAAGACATCAGGCAGGAAAGTGAAGGGTTTAATGAAGAAAAAATAAAAAGTGGGGTAGCGGAATATTTATCTGCGTATAGTCATAACCGTTTGGTGAAGCACCTTGCTGAAAATTGTTGTCTCACTTATGAGTGTCCGGCCGCAAGAAATTATTTTATGGGAAGATGGGAATGCCCGGTTCCGTGTTCTCCGGCATGCAATGCTAATTGTATTGGATGTATTTCCTTTCAGCCACAGGAAGAAACGATTGTTTCAACACAGGACAGGTTGCAGTTCAGGCCAACTGCTGAAGAGATTGTTGAATATACTGTCCCACATTTAGAAACCGCACCTTTTCCATTGGTAAGCTTTGGACAAGGTTGTGAAGGCGAACCGTTATTGATGTGGAAAGTAATAAAAGAAGCCATCATTGAAATGAGAAAACGCTCTAAAAAGGGAAGCATCAATATCAATACCAACGGCAGTGATCCTGATGCCGTAAGGGCTCTTTGTGAAGCAGGTTTAAATAGCATCCGTGTTAGTACCAATTCCGCTCGTGAAGAAATATACTTACCTTATTACCGCCCCAACAATTATGAATTTAAAGACATAATAGAAAGCCTGAAAGTGGTGAACAGTTTCGGAGGATGGACGAGCATTAATTATTTTGTTTTCCCCGGCATGACTGATAATGTAGAAGAGTATGAAGCATTGAGGAAATTAATAAAAGAAACCGGATTAAAAATGATTCAGTGGAGAAATTTCAATATAGATCCCGATTGGTATTTAGGAAAAATTGGTGTTACAGATACCGGTGAATGTATTGGTATCAGGCAAATGATGGATCTGTTGAAAGAAGAATTTCCTGATTTAAAATTTGGATATTTCAATCCTTCGATAGAAAGAATAAAGGGAGATTTTGAGATGGATTATGCGAAGTAAAAAGTAAAACTTCAAATTTATTTTTAAGAAGGATTTTAAAAAAAGCCATCGGCGCTAATAAATAATAATGGTTTTTATTGTACAACACCTTAGAAGAAAGGATAATTCACAATTACATTCGACCTTATTACTTTCAATGAATATAAGGACCTTCCAACCTTTTTGATAAGATGAGAAAAGTAAATAAGGTCGGCTCTTTTTAGATAAATTTTTCTACCAAGGTTAAAAGCAAAAATTCCTGTAAATTTTTAAATTCGGTAAAACGATGAATTATTTAACCTGGAATAACCCATTATTTAACCGCTGCATAGTATAATAAAAAAAGCCTTCTTTCAGAAGGCTTCAATTCAAAGATTTTAATTTTGACGAGGCTAAATCTTAAACTCGATCAGATGCGACATTGATTCTAACTTTCCTTTTTCTGAATAGGTTTCCTGCTTAATTGTTCCAATACCAGGCGCTATCCAAACATGTTCCTGCGTAGGTTTTCCCATATTTCTTGCTTTACCTAAAACATTCATAGTGGTTTTTC
>JBDTEK010000353.1:0-8988 GCA_039922575.1 Ginsengibacter sp. | reverse complement strand
TAATATAATCCGAAATGTTTTTATGCGGGAAAAGCTTACTGATATTCTTTTTGTTAGCTTCCACGAAGTGGCCGTTTATCGGGCTGATATAATAAGTAGTTTCTTTAGAAAATGATAGTTCTTCGTTAAGGTCTAAATTTAAATGCGTAACACCTAATATGGCGTTCTGGCTTTGAATATTATGTGTTGGGGAACTTGTTCCATAGGCGCCTACTTTTTCACTGTCCAGGAATTTAAAGGTGCGCCTCATGGCAAGTCTAGCTTTAGTTGAACTTGCAATCCATTCATAATACTTATTTTCACAAAAGAAAGTATCCAAATCAGTGCTTATATTTTTAATATCATCTATATTGGAAATGATAAGGGTGTCTCCTTTTTCCCCGAGGTATTTCATTGTCTGATCGAAATAATCGTAATTAATTCTGGCACTTGCTATTTCCCCATTTTTAAGGTAAATTTTGGCACGGGTAAAGGTTGGAAATTTGTATTCTGATTTTGCAATAAAAGCTGCGGCTTCATTCCCTTTAACTCTAATAGTTTCCGTCTTTTGAGCAGACACGGCAAAGTTAAAAAGAAAAATTGCGAAGAAAATATTTAAGGTCTTTTTCATAATGAGATATTTAAACAGGAATTGCAATTTTGGTTTACGGGTTTCCCTGAATTTAAATTTTGGTTTAGATATTTACAGTTAGATTGTAATAAAATTAATGATATTATTCTAAACCGGCAATACAAAATATTTCTTTCTTTGAGGTGCGGAAAGGTACCTGATAAATCTTGAAGATTTAATTGGATTGTGCTCATTATTCTTAAAAGGTAATTTTGCAAGTCTTTTATTTAAGGAACATGAAAAAATAACGGACAAAATCAGTTTATTTATTACCTTTTTTTTCAAAAGAAAGATGCAAAAAATTATTCGCAGAATTTATTTTTTTTTCAATGGTGCTCATGAGGGCGCGTCGCTTAGTTCAAGGATAACCCCGAGTCGCTCTCCTGGAACTTTCGGGATTTATTCGGCCTACTCCAGGCAAAAGGGGATCTTAATTTAGAGATTCGGGAAGAATCATTTCGACTAACAACAATTTTGAAAAGATTGGTATTATGGGATAAGGACACAAAAGTAGAGAGGTAAAAACCTTATTGAAATTAAGTTTGAAAGAACAAATGTCAAAAGGGAACTGATGTGCTGTGTTTAATCTCTCCCATTACAAAAACACTTTTTACACTTCCTATGCTTTTCAATGTACCTAAAACACCTAAAACAAATCTCTGATAAGCCGGCATATCTTTCACCAATATTTTTAATAAAAAATCATAGTCGCCGGCAATATTATAACATTCAACCACCTCAGGAATTGACTGAATCTCCAGCACAAATTTTTTCCCGTTTTCATTTGTATGTTGTTTAAGCGAAACATTACAAAAGACGGTTAACCCCTTGTCCAATTTTTCTTTATCCAAAATGGCTACATACTTCTTTATGTATCCGTCTTTTTCCAGGCGCTTGATGCGCTCATGTACAGGCGTAGTCGTAAGATGAAGCTGCAACGAAATTTCCCGGTTGGTAATGTGTGCATTTTCCTGGAGCATTTTTAATATGTCTTTATCAATTACATCTAACATCTTTCAAAGTTTATTTTCCTTTCAAAAGTAAATTATTACCAGTGTAATAGAATTTAATTCTGTTTAAAATATATTTTTAGATAATAATGCTAAATAAATAACTTTATCAAAGAATAAAATTCTTTAGGATAAATTTGACAGGAATTTAAGTAATAAATAATTTTTATGATAACGCATAACTTAGGATATCCAAGAATCGGCAATCACCGTGAATTGAAAAAAGCCAATGAACAATATTGGGCCAATAAGATTTCTGCCACAGAGTTGGAACAGACCGCCAAAACAATTCGCCGTCAAAACTGGCAATTGCAGAAGGATGCAGGCATTGATATAATTCCGTGCAATGATTTTTCTTACTATGATCATGTGCTCGATACCTGCATGATGGTAGGTGCCGTTCCGGAAAGATATCATTCATTAATGGATCAAAAACAATTGCCCGATATTGATCTGCTTTTTGCGATGGCAAGAGGTTATCAGGAAAATAATTTTGATATTACGGCAATGGAAATGACAAAATGGTTCGATACCAATTATCATTTTATTGTGCCGGAATTTAAAGCCAATCAGAAATTTTGTTTTTTCTCTAAAAAGATAATTCATGAATTTCAGGAAGCTAAAAGAGAAGGTTTTAATGCCAAGCCCGTTTTGCTGGGGCCTGTCTCTTTTTTATTGCTGGGGAAAGAAAAAGAAGAGGGTTTTCACCGCTTGGAATTGATTAATGATTTATTGCCCATTTACCTGGAAGTATTGAAAAACCTGGACGATGCTAATGCGCATTATGTTCAATTTGATGAGCCTTGTTTATCGCTAAATCTTACTGACGGTGAAAGAAAGGTTTTTGTAAAAGCGTATAACGATATTAAAAAAGCATTCCCTCATTTACATATAATATTGACTACTTATTTTGAATGCTATGGCGATAATTTGCAAACTGTTTTGAATCTTCCGGTACAAACTTTGCACCTCGATTTAGTGCGTTGTCCCAATCAATTAGATGATATTCTGGCAACGGACATTTCAAAGTCAAAACTTAATCTTTCTCTTGGCGTGGTGGAAGGAAGAAATATTTGGAAAAATGATTTTACTCATTCGCTTGAACTTATCAGCAAGGCAAAAAAAGCAATAGGCGCCGATAGAATTATGATAGCGCCATCCTGTTCTTTACTCCATGTGCCCTGCGATTTGGATTTGGAAACCGATGAAAAAAATCTTCCTGCTGAAATTAAAAACTGGATGGCTTTTGCCAAACAAAAAATTGATGAAGTAGTAACACTGGCAGCGCTTTCACAGGAAAATCCTTCAGCCGAAAATCTGGAAAAATTAGTGGAAAATAAAAGAGCTATTGAGGGCAAAAAAGAATCCTCACTCATTCACAAACAAAAAATAAAGGACAGAATAAAAGCTGTTTCTGAAAAAGATACCAGGCGGAATGGTAATTTTAATGAGAGAAAATTAAAGCAGCAAAAAGCATTGCATCTTCCCTTATTTCCTACCACCACTATCGGCTCATTTCCACAAACAAAAGAAGTAAGAAGCTGGCGCGCAAAATTGAAGAAAGCAGAAATAACCAATGAAGAATACGACGCCTTGATCAAAAAAGAAATAGAAGAATCTATCCGCTGGCAGGAAGAATTGGGCATTGATGTGCTGGTGCATGGCGAGTTTGAGCGCAACGATATGGTGGAATATTTTGGCGGGCAATTGGCAGGATTTGTATTCACCAAAAATGGTTGGGTGCAAAGCTATGGCAGTAGGTGTGTGAAGCCGCCAATAATAGTTGGTGATGTAGAAAGAAAACAACCAATGACGGTCTATTATACGAAATACGCACAATCGCTTACTAACAAATTAGTAAAAGGAATGCTCACCGGGCCGGTAACTATTTTGCAATGGAGTTTTGTGCGCAATGATCAGCCGCGGTCTGAAACCTGTATGCAGATTGCCTTTGCGATACGAGATGAGGTGATTGATTTAGAAAAAGCCAACATTAAAGTGATACAAATAGATGAGCCTGCTATTCGTGAAGGCTTGCCATTGCGTAAAGAAAACTGGCGCGAATATCTGGACTGGGCAGTGAAAGCTTTTAGGATTTCTTCATCAGGCGTGCGTGATGAAACGCAAATTCATACGCACATGTGCTATTCCGAATTCAATGACATTATTGAAGATATCGCCGCTATGGATGCCGATGCTATCACGATAGAAACTTCGCGCTCGCAAATGGAATTGCTTGATGTTTTTGCAGCGTTCAAATATCCGAATGATATAGGCCCCGGCGTGTATGATATTCATTCGCCACGCGTTCCGCCCAAAGAAGAAATGGTGGATTTAATTCATAAAGCCATGAAAGTAATTCCTGCTAAACAACTTTGGATCAATCCTGACTGCGGATTAAAAACAAGGGCGTGGCCGGAAACAAAAGCCGCTTTGAAAGCCATGGTGGAGGCAGCGAGGGAATTGAGGGGAGAAGTGAAGGTTTTATCAGTTTGACAGCCTGTATATTCCGAACCATATTGACCCACCATCACAGGCCATAAATGTTTAAAGTTTTTTGATGTCTTTTGTTCTAAATAAATAAAGGAACATCCTCAAAAACAAATAACAATGGAACAATTAAAACAGATTTTACAACATGTTCTGCTAATACAAAACAAACTGTTTTTAATTTTTTACAATAACAATTTAATTACAGAATAATTGTAGCATCAATCATTGATGCTATAAATATTATTTATCAGAAGAAGGGACAAATTAAGGTCGATAATTTGGCTTAAATATTTTGGAAATTCAGCAAAGTTTTGGCTTAGACAACAGGAGGATTTCGATTTAGAAGTAGGAATTGCAACTAAGCGCATAATTATAGAAATCTTTAAAAATCCCGATGCGAAGGTTATCCAAGTGAGGCGCATATTTATATTATATTAGCCATGCTTGTATTAAAGCCATAAAAGTTTGGTAGTTGGGTAAAAACAAACTTCCCCCTGAGAAATTTATAAAAAGTGTTTCCTATTGATTGGATATTAGCAGTGCTGGATAATTGAGAATATGACTAAAGAATTTTAATATTGAATGGTTTCTGAAAACAAATGAACTTTTTTTGTAAGTTTGCCAAAACGCAGGTCTGGCTCAAAGTCTGTTCAAAACTGAGTGTTGAAGAATTAAAAATTAAATAAAATCAACTATTAAATAAGAATTAAATGTTTAATCCTAGAGACATTTTTCAAAAAATCAGCTATATTCAATATCCCTTGTTGCTCATAGCAATGTTTTATGTTTTTAGACCCTACTATTTGGGCTTCGACACGCTTTGGGAAAATTATAATTATGGGCTAATATTTATGGGGCTGGGAATTAGTTTTTCAACTTTGCAGGATACAACCAAAACACAAAACAAATTATCCAAAAAAATTTGGGAGCACCCTAAAAAGGGGAAAATAGCGCTGGTTATAATGGGCTTGATCGCACTTTATTTTGTATTAATAGGCCTTTTTGGAATCTATATTTCTAACAGTGAGGTTTTGCAACAAATTTCCTTTGGTATGCTTGTATTGGGAATTGGGCTAATAGGAATGCTAAAATCTGCAATCGAGATGTTTGAAAATCACCGATTAGACAAAAACGCCAATGTGCAATAAATACGGCTTCGCCGCACAATCTGCGCCTCAGATGAAGTTCCCTGAAGAAACGGTTGGAGGGAAAAAACGACTTGTAAAAAAGTCCTATCACCAATAACCATTAGGGAAAATGACAAAAATGGATCCTATAATAGCCGTAAAAGATGTGGATGCCAGTTCAATATGGTATCAATCAGTATTTGGATTTAAAAATACCCATGGGGGAGATACCTTTGTTGTGCTCGTTTCAGAAAATGATGAAATTATAATCTGTCTGCATAAATGGGGAGAACACGGACATCCATCAATGACTAATCCGAATATTAAGCCCGGAAATGGATTAATCCTTTACTTTAGAACTGAAAATATGAAGGCCATACGTCAGAATGTTGAAGATAAAGGTTACCCTGTTGAAGAAGAAATTCACTTAAATCCAAATTCAAAGAAAATGGAATTCTCATTACGAGACCCCGATGGCTACTATTTAACAATAACTGAATTTCATAGGTATGAAGGCTAAATTTAAACGACAGCCAGCAAGTTGACAGTGTGCCCTTGCAACAGGATCACTGTCGACGGGCGCAAACTCTTTTTCAGAATTGATCTTGACAAATATTAGGTTTAGTACCTTTTATTCAATTTGACAGACAATTTTAATAAGGAAAGTGACATTGACCTTAATGGGTACTTTTTAAAAATCCAGGTAGAGATTATGCAGTAACAATTTCGCCTTCAATTTTCATTATGGGATATGCTTGTTGGAGGTTCAATAAAAAACCCCGGTTTCAGACAGTCAAAGAATAAATAAATACAATAGCACAAAAGCATCATTTTGTGAGTTCCTGGATCCATTTTGGGGGCAGGAAGGTTCTTTAGCCGCATCCGAAAGAGCTATTTTAATAGGATTTTAATAATATTTGAAATAGGGAAGACAAAGACTTATTTTTATTAAAAGGTTGCGTTAGAAAGTTAAATCCGCCAGTATTAAATAGCACCAACAAATTAAACCAAAGCATGGGAAATAAATTGTTACTTATACTTCTACTTTTTACTAACCTGGCTTTTGGGCAAAAACATCAAATAGCAAGACTTGATGGAAGCAAAATATCATTTTCCGAAATTGACAGAATCGTTAAACGCTTAATGGACACAGCAAACGTTCAGGGGTTAGATTTGGCTATTCTTAATGACAAGAAAACTGCTTTTATAAAATCGTATGGGTTTAAGAATAAAGTAAAAAATGAATTACTGGACACAAGTTCAATAATGTATGGAGCGTCTTTTAGCAAAGCAGTTTTTAGCTATTTGACAATGAAGCTTGTCGAAGAAAAGATTATAGATTTAGACAAACCTCTTTTCCAATATTTAAGTAAGCCTATATCCGGATACGAATATTTTTCGGACCTTAAATCAGATGACAGGTGGAAATTAATCACAGCAAGAATGTGTTTAAGCCATACTTCAGGGCTTCCTAATGTCAGGTGGCTTCATCCAACTACAGGCGTTGAAGATACTCTTGGGGTAATGAGGATTTATTTTAATCCGGGAACAAAATATGCTTATTCCGGCGAGGGTTTAAAACTCTTACAATTAGTTGAGGAGGAAATTACCAATAAAACTGTTGAAGACCTGGCAATAGAAAAAGTGTTTACACCTCTGGCAATGACAAGGACCGGTTATATCTGGCATACCCGTTTTGACGATAATTTTGCTACAGGACACTTAGAAAACGGAGAGCTTAACCCAAAAAAGAAAAGAACAATACCGGTGGCTTCCGGCTCATTAGTTACCACGATTACCGACTATGCAAGATTTATTGAAAATATAATGCAACAAAAAGGGCTAAGCAAAAAGTTGTATGAAGAAATGCTGTCACCGCAAATTGAAATTCATTCTAAAACTCAATTCCCAACCATTACTGAAGAAACAACAGAGGAGAACAATGCAATCAATTTATCATACGGCTTAGGGTGGGGACTTTTGAAATGTAAATACGGGAAAGCATTTTTTAAAGAAGGACATGATGACGCCTGGAGAAATTATAACATCAATTTTATTGACAAAGGAATTTCAATTATCATAATGACAAATAGTGCAAATGGTGAGTTGATATTTAAAGAACTTTTAGAAACATTAATTGGCGACATATTCACGCCGTGGAAATGGGAACAATATTTTCCATATAATTACAAAGCCAAATAGTAATTCTTTCATTTTCTCAAACTTCGAAATGAACCATTCATCACCATCACCGAAGGAAAGATTGAAAATCAAATTATTGTAAGAATAAAGATATCTGGCGCTACAGATTAACAGGAATCATTAACTTTTTATTTTTTTACAAACTTCAAAAATTCAATTTCATTATTAGTATCGGTTATTTTAAGCAGATACAAACCTTGACTCAACATAGCAATATTTATAGCCTGACCCTGACTAAAATTATTTATGATTTTTACACGCCGGCCATTTACTGAAATTATTTCAAGTGATTTTACAAGAACATTTTGATTGGAGTATAAATACATATTACCATCGGCGGGATTTGGAGATAGTACAAATTTATTAGTGGTCTTTATTTTTATTGACCGAATTTCAGAGTAAGTAAAATTGCCATCATTATCCATCAACTTTAAACGGTAAAAGGTTACAGGGTTTACCTGTTGATAAGTGAAAGTGTAATTTTTATTTCCACCTTTACCTTTCAAAGTAGTGATATCCAGAAATTGAACTCCGTCAAGGCTATATTGTACTATATATTTGTCGAAATTTATTTCTTCACCTGAACTCCAATTTAAATTAACCGTGTTACCAATAAGTGCATAATCAAAATTTATCAGCGTTACTGGTAATATGCCCGGAGTACATAAATTCATAGGAGCAGCAGTCGGGTCAATTTGAGTAAAAGTATCCCTTACCTGGTTTGTAAGATTCATCCAAATACTTCCGTAAGTATCATCATAGCCACTGCCTCCGGTACACCACAGCGTATTATCCGATTTTAATATATACGAAAATGTTTCGCCTGCAAATATGTCAACAACATTGGTTGCCACAAGTTCTGGCGTATTTACATTGCTTGTCATACCATTTCCCAACTGCCCAAATCTATTAGCTCCCCATGCGTAAACGTTTTTATTTTCATCTAATGCTAACGAAAAACGACCGTCACATTTAGATGAAAGCGCAACAATAGGTGCAGCTCCCTCCGGGAAACTTATTTTCGTAGGGGGTTTATAATTATTAATGCCAACCGAGGACCCAAGTCCCAATGAGCCGGGATCCTGATCTGATTCAGTGCCAAACGCGAATACCTCTCCAATCGAATTTAAAGCAAAGGCAGAATTTGAACCGCCCTTTATATCAATAATATTATGAAGAGCAGGAATTGTAACAGGAACGTAAGTTGAAGCACCGGTGAATGATTGATACCCTCCAGTTATTTTTACGGTGCTATCACTTAATAATATAATGGTCGCAGGAATAGACCCCAGGGTAGAACCACCCCATCCAACCGCTATTGCCCGAACAGCATTATTAATACCTGACATTTGCACTGGTGTCGTAACCGGGCTTGAACCTGGTGATGTTGCACCATTCCCAAGTTGCCCATTTGTGTTTTGACCAATTCCCCATACGGTACCATCGTTCTTTACGATTGCCGTATGATTCATAGCGCAATCCACAAATTTAACGCCGTCTATTACATATTGTGGAGTGTTAGTAAACCCGGAGCCCGGTCCACCGT
>JBDTEK010000352.1:0-16121 GCA_039922575.1 Ginsengibacter sp. | reverse complement strand
AGATACCTGTTTTCAATGTAAGTGATAAACAAAATACGGATGATAACGACATTCCTGTGGCTGTATTTGCCAATGAGACTGCCGATATTATTTCATCCCGACTAAAACAGGAGGCAGCTATGGCATTTGATGTAAGGCAACTTCCTGTGACCAAAAATGGATGGGAGGCATACAGAAAAAAATTAAGAAATGAATTGCTGAAAACTTCCGGAGTAGAAATAAATCATTCACTTCCATTGGATCCTCATGAAACCGGAAGTATTAAAATGAATGGCTACTCTATAAAGAAAATTTATTTTAAAACAAGGCCCGGCGTATATGCCACTGCCGATTTATATGTGCCTGATGGAAAAGGAATTTTTCCTGCGGTAATTAATATGCACGGCCATTGGGCCAATGGCAAAACTGGAGACATGGTTCAATCCTGTGCTCATGAGCTTGCTTTAAATGGTTATGTATGTCTGAACATAGACGCCTGGGGTTCCGGTGAACGAACTACCATTCATGGCATAGACGAATACCATGGTTCCAACCTGGGCGCTTCCTTAATGAATATTGGTGAATCCTTACTGGGCAATCAACTGACAGATAATATAAGAGGAGTTGATTTATTATGCTCCTTACCTTATGTTGATAAAAATAATATCGGCGCTACAGGCGCCAGTGGCGGTGGTAATCAAACCATGTGGCTTTCTGCTTTGGATGAAAGAATAAAAGCATCCATACCGGTGGTAAGTGTGGGGACTTTTCAGTCTTATATTATGGGATCTAATTGCGTTTGCGAACTAATGCCTGAAGGCTTGACCTTTACAGAAGAATCCGGAGTGTTGGCTCTTATGGCACCCCGTTCTGTTAAGATGTGTAGTGGTTTGAAAGATGCAAGCCCTACTTTTTACCCCTCAGAAATGATCCGAAGTTATACCAATGCGAAACCCATTTTTGCTCTGTATAACAAAGAGAATAATATTACTTATCAGCTTTTTAATACGCCTCATGGTTATTGGCCTGAAATGAGACAAGCTATGCTTGGCTGGTTCGATCTGAAACTGAAAGGAAAAGAGGACGGAGATTTCAAAGATGAAATCCCATTTACTCTTTTATCAAACGAACAACTGATGGTTTTTCCTAAAGGTAAAAGAGAGCCTTTGGTGGTAAGCACTTCGGAATATTGTATTCAAAAAGGGAAAACACTTTCCAATGCTCTTTATAAAAAGGGAATGATCAATAAAGAAGAGAAATTAAAAGATCTTCACGATATTCTTTTATTGCCAGCTAAGCCGGATGTTGTTGAAAAAGTACATGAATATGAAAAGAAAGATGGCTGGCATCGTTTGGCTTTAGAGACTAATAATAAACATCTGATTCCATTACGATATTTTCCTTCTGAAAAAAACAATGCACCGGCAGTGATTATTTGTTCAGACAGTGATAAAGAAGGGAAAGAAAAAATTCTTATTAAAGACTATATCCAAAAAGGTTATGGAGTAATAGTAGCCGATATATGGGGAACAGGTGATGTGGCATCATCGCAGGCCAGGGCAACTGATGGCCGCCTTCCTGAATTTCACACTCTGGCGCGCGCCGAATTATGGTTGGGTAAAACTATAATGGGAGAATGGGTTGGTGATATTGACAACCTCATTAAATATGTACAAATAAATTATAAACCGTCTTCTGTAACTATTGATGCCAGCAGGGAAATTTCGATAGCGGCATTAATGCAATCTGCCTTAAATAATAATGTGAATACCTGTATTTTAAGAACCTGCCCTTTAAGTTATGCTTTGGACAGAAGAGAAGGAATTGATTTTTTCAACATGGCCATTCATGTACCAGGCATTTTGAAATGGGGAGATATTTCTTTGATTGCTGCATTAAATAAACGGACGGAATTAATCTTTAGAGATCCGGTGTCTGTTACAGGAAACGAAATTAAGGATGAACAATTATCCGATTTTAAGGATAAGTTTTCAAAAATGAAAACCGCCTGCAAAAGTGAAAGCAGAATTTTATTTACAGACTGATTTAATAATCTTTTAAACATACATATTATGGGGAATAATCGAAGGGACTTTCTTAAAATGGCAGGTTTGATTGGTGCAGGAATTGCGTCCGGCCCGTTACAAAGTTTTTCAAAAATCAACAGCCATAGCAGCGTAGACGGAAATGGTTTACTGGTAGAAAACGGCAGCCAGGTTTTCAATATGTGCGGTTACCGGGCACCAAAGATTGAAACGGTGCGGATTGGTTTTGTAGGTCTGGGAAACAGAGGGAGCGCTGCTGTTCCACGCATTAATTATATTGAAGGAATTTCAATTAATGGACTTTGCGATATACGACCGGAAAGAGTGCGAATGGCCCAGGAAAGCATCAAAGATTCTCCTTACCATCCGGCCACTTATACTGGTACCGAAGATGACTATAAAAAAATGTGCGAGAGTCCTGATATTGATGTGATCTATATTGCTACTCCATGGAATCTGCATGTACCCATTGCCACCTACGCCATGAATCATGGTAAGCACGTATGCCTCGAAGTGGGCAATGCGGAATCTATTGACGAATGCTGGGAATTAGTTCATGCTTCAGAAAAAAATAAAAAGCATTGCATATTTCTTGAAAATTGCTGCTATGATTTTTTTGAATTACTAACGCTCAACATGGCACGCCAAGGCTACTTTGGTGAAATTGTACATTGCGAAGGAGCTTATATTCATAATAATGTAGAGAGCTTATTTGACGAAAAAGCCCGTTACAAACTCTGGAGGTTAAAGGAAAATATAAAGGGTAGTGGTAATTTATATCCAACTCATGGATTGGGCCCTATATGCCACATAATGAATATCAACCGGGGCGATAAGCTCGATTACCTGGTTTCAATGAGCGGTAATGATTTTACGATGAAGGGGCTTGAAGAAGAATCTTATAAAAAAGACCCTCCGGTATTCAAACCCTTCCTCAATGACCATTTCAGAGGGAATATGAATACATCCATAATCAGGACTATGAAGGGGAAAACTATTATGCTTCAACATGATGTGAGTTCGTTACGTGTGTATTCACGCATCCATTTAGTGAGTGGTACCAAAGGAAGCGCTTTGAAATATCCGTTGCCGGGAAGAATTGCCAATAGCCATGAGGATTGGCTTTCTGATGCTGATATGAAAAAGGTTGAAGAAAATTTTACCCTTCCCATTGTAAAGCGTTTAGGTGAGATGGCGCAACAGGTCGGCGGCCATGGCGGAATGGATTTTTTAATGGATTGGAGATGGATTGATTGCCTGCGAAATGGATTGCCTATGGACAATGATGTGTATGATGCCGCATTGTGGACATCCATCGGTCCGTTAAGCAAATGGTCTGTTGCGCACAGGTCTTCTGCCATTGATGTCCCTGATTTTACCCAGGGTGCGTGGAAGAAAAACAAACCTGTTGATCTTTCCATTGATCATGGGAATCTTACTCCGGTAAAACAATTGAGTAAGTGAACTATTTTAATTATTTAAATAATACAATTTAATAAAGAAAAAAATGAATGTAAATATCCAGCCGGATTCCAAAAAATTGGGCTTTGAAGCAGGTAAAAAGGCTGCCGTATTTATACGGAAAGCAATTGAAACAAACGGAAATGCAAACATTATTTTGGCGACGGGCTCAAGTCAGTTCGAGACTTTAAAGCAATTGATCAATGAAAAAGAAATAAAATGGAATAAGGTAAACATGTTTCATCTGGATGAATATATTGGTTTGTCTTTATCTCATAAAGCGAGTTTTAGAAAATACCTGAAAGAAAGATTTTTGGATAAAGTGACCCAACTAAAATCGGTTACCCTGATCAATGGGGAAACCAATCCGGAAGAAGAAATCAAGCGCTTGGGAGAAATTATCAAAAAAAACCCCATTGATGTAGCATTGGTGGGAATTGGAGAAAATGGACATCTGGCTTTTAATGATCCGCCTGCGGATTTTGAAACGGAGAAACCTTATATAATTGCCGATTTGAACAAAGTATGCAGGCAGCAGCAGGTAAATGAAGAATGGTTTCAGTCCATTTCAGAGGTTCCGAAACAAGCGATCAGCATGTCGGTTAAACAAATTATGCTATCGAAACATATTGTTTGTTCTGTTCCGGGAATCAGAAAAGCAAAGGCTGTAAAAGATTGTTTAGAGAAGCATGTGAGTAATCTTTATCCTGCAAGTATTTTACAAGCTCATCCGGATTGTTATTTATTCCTGGAAAAATTATCTGCTTCTTTATTGAAAAATAAGGAAAGTCATGTGGCTTCGGAAGTTTAGAAATGAATTAAATAAATCATTGTCGTCTGGAAGAAATTTGTTTATTATGCCAAATCTTCTATTGGTAGCGGGTTAGGGGTGAGGCTCTGGTAATCAGTAAATTATACCCTTTTGTCGGACGACAGTGTAAATAAGTGACAATCAAAATTAGTAATAGTAACCAAATGTTTTGAGCTTATCAAATCGGATTTATGAATAAAAAACTGAAAATCATTAATGGCCGTGTTATCACATCTCAAAGAATAATAGATCATGCAAGCCTGCTCATCTCTGATGGCATCATTACAGAGATCGGTGAAAAAAAGATAAGCTCCGAAGCAGATATTATTTTAGATGCCAGGGGGAAATATGTGAGTCCCGGATTCATAGATATTCATGTACACGGTGGAGGTGGAAGCGATTTTATGGACAGTACAGTGAAAGATTTCCTTACTATAGCGGAAACTCATTTACGATACGGAACTACCGCCCTTGTTCCCACCACCCTCACCGCAGAGAAAGAAGACCTGCTCCATACGTTGGAGATTTATAAAAAGGCAAATGCTAAGAATAAAGCGGGTGCTCAGTTTATGGGGATGCACATCGAAGGGCCTTATTTTGCCATGAGCCAAAAAGGAGCGCAGGATCCGCGTTATATCAGAAAGCCTGATGAAAAAGAATATAGTGAGATCATTGAAAAGGCCGGAGGCATTATAGCAAGATGGAGCGCTGCACCTGAACTTAAGGGCGCCATGAAATTTGGCCGCTATTTGCAGGCGCATGATATTTTACCGGCAATAGCTCATACAGATGCAGTGTATGCTGATGTGGTGAATGCTTTTGAAAACGGATATACTTTGGCCACTCATTTTTATTCTTCCATGTCAGGTGTTACGCGCCGGAATGCATTCAGGTATGCGGGAGTAATAGAAAGTGTTTATTTAATGGACGAAATGGATGTTGAAATAATTGCCGATGGCGTACATCTGCCGGCACCGTTATTAAAACTCATTTATAAAATAAAAGGCGTTGACAGAATTGCATTGATAACAGATGCCATGAGAGCCGCAGGGATGGGACCGGGAGAAAGTATCCTGGGTTCTAAAAAGAATGGATTGAAAGTGATCGTTGAAGACGGAGTAGCCAAACTCCCCGACCGCAGTTCATTTGCAGGAAGCGTTGCCACTACTGACCGGCTGGTAAGAACGATGGTGAATGTTGCGGGGATTTCGTTGATTGAAGCAGTTAGAATGATGACTTTAACTCCTGCGAGGATAATGAAAATAAATAAACATAAAGGATCGGTTACCATAGGTAAGGATGCGGACATTGTGATCTTTGATGAGAAAATAAATATTCAATCCGCCATTGTAGGAGGGAAAATATTGTACAATAACTCTTAATTTTCGATGATCGTTTCTATTGCTTTTGACAGTTTTCATTAAGGTATTCGGCCAACAATAAATTGTTTCATTTTTTAATAGCAGTTATGTCAAATTATAACAAGAATGTATTCACCGGAGTGATTTTAATAGTATTCATTGGTTTTATTGCTCCCTTTAGCGCTTGCTATGCCTATCCCCCTGAAAATAAACTCAATGAAAATGCATCTTATGATTTAATTAAACGGATACTTCCCGATCACTATTCCTATTTTAAAGTAAAATTCATTCCTAAGAATGTAGATAAAGATGTTTTTGAAATAGAAAGTAAAAATGGGAAAATAGAGATAAGCGGTAACAACGGAGTTTCGGTAGCGAGTGGGTTTTATTACTATCTTAAAAATTATGCCAATTGCCAGATTACCTGGAATGGGACTAATTTAAAAATACCTTCTAAAATCCCAATGGTTCCCCATAAAGTGAGAAAGAATACTCCTTATGATTACCGGTATTACCTGAATTATTGCACATTCAGTTACAGCATGAGTTGGTGGACCTGGGAAAGATGGGAGAAGGAAATTGACTGGATGGCACTCCACGGAATTAATATGCCTCTGGCATTAACCGGGCAAAATGCCGTGTGGTATCGGGTTTATAAGAAACTGGGATTTACAGATAAGGATTTAAGCACTTTCTTTCCGGGTCCCGCCTGGTTTGGTTGGTTTTGGATGGGTAATTTAGATGGAATTAATGGCCCTCTTTCTAAAAGTTTTATGGACGGGCAGGAAGAATTACAGAAGAAGATATTGGAAAGAGAAAGATCATTGGGAATGACTCCGGTTTTGCCGGCATTTGCCGGGCATGTGCCGCCGTCATTTAAAGAAAAATTTCCTGATGCGAAATTGAAAAGAATTGAATGGGGTGGAAGATATCATACCAATTTATTAGATCCCACTGATCCTTTATTTCAGCGGATTGGTTCTATGTTTATGCGTGATCAGATACGCACTTTTGGTACCAACCATCTTTATTCCGCAGATACTTTTAATGAGAATACACCACCCACGAA
The DNA here is from genome assembly GCA_039922575.1 of Ginsengibacter sp. GTDB lineage: Bacteria > Bacteroidota > Bacteroidia > Chitinophagales > Chitinophagaceae > Ginsengibacter. Next base: position 9,395 of record JBDTEK010000352.1, on the reverse strand, counting down.
TGATTCTACTTTTTTGAGTAATGTGAGTGATATAGTATATAAATCTATGTCGTCTGTAGATAGCGAAGCGATCTGGGTAATGCAGGGATGGTTATTTGTGAATAATCCTACATTTTGGCAGCCTGCTCAAATCAACGCATTGTTTAATGCTGTCCCCAACAAAAAAATGATTGTACTGGATTTGTGGAGCGAGACAAGGCCAGTTTGGAGCAGAACCAATGCGTACTATGGCAAACCCTGGATCTGGTGCATGTTACTGAACTTCGGAGGTAATGTTGGAATGTTCGGGAAAATGGATGTGGTAGCATCTGAACCTTCAAAAACACTGAACAGCAATAAATCGGGTGATATGATTGGAATAGGCCTAACACCGGAGGGCATTGAGCAAAACCCGGTTATGTATGAATTGATGATGGATAATGTGTGGCGCAAAGATTCAATCAATTTAAATTCCTGGCTTAAAGGATACGTGACGCAGCGGTATGGGAAATTGGTTCCTGATGCTTATCATACCTGGCAAATACTCAGAAAAACAGTTTATAATGGTACAGGATCGCAAGGCGCCCCGGAATCAATTCTTACCGGTCGTCCCACGTTTAATAAAGACTCCAGGTGGACGAGTACCGAATTATATTATGATCCCAAAGATTTACTGCCCGCCTGGGAAATGCTGATCCATTGCTCCTCTCAATTAAAGAACAGTGACGGGTTTCAGTACGATATTGTTGACTTAACAAGGCAGGTACTGGCCAACTATGCCAACCAGCTACAACAAGAGATTGCAGCTGATTATAAAAATAAAAACCTGGAATTATTTGAATCGGACTCCCGAAAATTTTTAGATCTTTTAGATGACATTGACAGGCTGTTACTCACCAGAAAAGATTTTCTTCTGGGTAATTGGGTGAATGCTGCTGAACGTATGGGAGCGAATAAAGAGGAGAAACTTCAATTTGAAAGAGATGCTAAAACATTGATTACTGTCTGGAGCGATAAAGATGCCAGTCTGCATGAATATGCTTGCAAGCAATGGGCCGGGATGGTCGGAAGTTTTTACAAGCCAAGATGGGAACAATTTTTCACTTATGCCGCTTCCTGTTTAAAGGAAGACAAAACCCTTGATGATAAATGGTTTGATGATAAAATGAAAGATTGGGAATGGGCATGGGTAAATAATCAGGAGAAATTTTCGGAAACCCCTTTGGGTAATTCTGTAGAAACTGCGAACAGTCTTTTTAAAAAATATTCATTTTTATTTAAATGAAAAAGCCAGCCATAGAGGATAAATCCACCTCACATACAGGATCGCGGCTGCAGTCGTTAGATGCACTACGTGGGTTCGATATGTTTTGGATCATAAGCGCTGAAGTCATAATCCATGGCCTGTCTCAGGCAACCAACTTACCCGCTTTTAACTGGATGAGTGCTGAATTGCATCATTCACCATGGAATGGGTTTACGTTTTATGACATGATCTTTCCGCTGTTTATTTTCATTGCGGGTGTTTCTATGCCATTCTCTTTTGGCAAGCAATTTGAAAAAAGCGGCGTCAATAAATTATTGGTTAAAAGAAGTATTTACAGATCCCTTATTAAGAGAACGATCATTTTGATATTGTTAGGGATGGTAATAAACGGTGCTCTGTCTTTACCTGGTTATGAAAATACCCGGTTTGCCAGTGTGCTTGGTCGGATTGGGTTATCCTGTTTTTTTGCTGCTGTGATTTTTTTGAATACGAATCTTAGGGGCCAGTTAATCGTTTTTGTTGTTTTGTTGTTTGGCTATTGGGCAGCTCTCACACTGATACCTGTTCCAGGATTTGGCGCGGGAGTTTTAACTCCTGATGGTAATTTACCCGCATATATAGACCGGATGTTTTTGCCGGGCCAGGTACTTCGTAAAGTGTATGATCCGGAAGGGATATTATCAACGATACCGGCGATAGCGACAGCTTTACTCGGCGTTTTTGGAGGCAGGTTTTTAAGATACTCTTTTGAGAGAATTAATAAACTGAGAAAAGGGCTTATTCTTTTTGTAACCGGAATTGTTTTTTTGCTCCTGGGTCTTTTATGGGATCAGGTTTTTCCCATTAATAAAAATATGTGGACAAGTTCGTTCGTGCTTTATTCGGGCGGGTGGAGTGTGTTATTACTTTCTATGTTTTACCTCGTGATAGATGTATGGGGAATGAGAAAATGGAGTATGCCCTTAGTATGGATAGGCATGAATTCTATTTTGATATATATGGCTTCTCACGGCGTGGTAAATTTTGAATCTTCCTCGCATTTTTTGTTTGGAGGGCTGATCAGGTTAACTCCGGAAATATGGCACCTGGTATGGCTTTGGACTGGCGTAGCTCTTATCCAGCTGACACTTTTATATTTCCTTTATACCAGAAAATTATTCTGGAAGATTTAGAGTGAGTAAATCGATATTCCTTAATTGTTACGGGATGCATTATTAAAATAGTCAAAGTACTCTATGAAAGAAAGTAAAAATTAACAGTAAAAGTAGGCTCTCTTAGTAAGCAGGACACCTTTATTCCAATATTGATTATAGGTACTTTGTTTTTCATATTTGGATTTATTTCCTGGATCAACTCAATTCTGATTCCCTTCTTTAAGATTGCCTGCGAACTAACTAATTTTGAGTCTTACCTGGTAACATTTGCATTTTACATTAGCTATCTGGTTTTTTCCATTCCATCTTCTTATCTGTTGAAGCGCATCGGTTTCAGAAAAGGGATGATGATTGGTTTCTGGATTATGGCGGTAGGGGCTTTCATCTTTATACCTGCAGCCATTACCAGAACCTACGCTTTTTTTCTGTTGGGCTTATTTTCGATAGGAGCAGGAACTGCCTTATTGCAGACAGCAGCCAATCCATATATTACGATCCTGGGACCTTTAGAAAGAGCCGCCCAACGCATCAGCATTATGGGTATTTTTAATAAGGTGGCGGGGCTTCTTGCACCTCTTTTGTTTGCAGCTGTAATACTGAAAGTAAGTGATACCGGGCTTTTTAAACAAATTCCTTTTATGGATGAGGCTGCCAAAAATGCCGCGCTCACTGAATTGATCAGAAGGGTTGTTCTTCCTTATGCCTGCGTGGGCGTAGTGCTGGTTGGGTTGGGCTTGATGATTCGTTATTCTTCCCTTCCTGAAATTGATACAGAGCATGAGAGTGAGGAAGTTGTGGTGGCCAATTCAGGCAAAACGGTTATTTTCCCAGTTCCCTCATCTTATATTAGGAGCTGTTGCCATCTTTCTTCATTTGGGAACCCAGGTAATTTCAATTGATACTATTATAAGTTATGCGGACTCTATGAATATAAGCTTGCGCGAGGCAAAGGTATTCCCATCCTATACTTTATTTACCATGATCGTGGGATATGTACTTGGTATCATATTAATCCCGAAGTTCATCACCCAAGTCAGAGTACTGGAGATTTGTACGCTACTGGGACTAGTCCTGACTTTCTTTATTATTTATGACACAACACTGGTGGATTTCCTTGGACATAGGGCTGAGATGTCTATATGGTTTGTGGTATTACTAGGTTTGCCAAACTCTCTTATATGGGCGGGTATCTGGCCGCTCGCTTTGGAAGGATTGGGCAGATTTACCAAACTCGGATCTGCTATCCTCATTATGGGGCTGGCAGGGAACGCGATTATGCCCCTTATCTATGGCCATTTGCAGATATATATAGTCCACGCAGTGCTTATTGGGTTTTATTTCCCTGCTATTTATTTCTGGTTTATTATGCCTTTTATGGTCATCGGATTAAAAAGTGGGGAATTTCAAAATAGAAAGTTTTGCTCAATGTTACTTTTGAGATTCAAGCCTATACTCATTAAATTGACTTTAATTAGCCGAGACTAGGTTCTTTTGGAAAGTTAAATTTTTCGGTAATGTTTTCGTAAAAATATTTATATTCTTTGGATGATTTCAATAATATTGCTCAACTATTATTTCTATAAGATATTGCAGTCTCATCTTTCCGCAAGGATTTTAGAATTATGCAGTGTTTGAGTAAAATTGATGGCTCCCATAATGATGCCTGCGACCTGATTAACAACAAAAAAAACTTTACTGCCAAACTCAAATTTCTTATGCCCCTTTCCTTTAGAATAATATTTTATATCCAGTTCATGAAGGCTTAAATTTTATTACTGTTGCCGCGCTTCTGCGATAACACTCGTTGGTTCCATTTAAGCGATGGCAAATAAATCTTGCCCCTTCCAGCAGTATCTTTCGTGCAAGCCCACGTACTAATCCATCAACTATAATTTTTATCTTTTTGCCGGATTTGCTCGCTTATTTTGCTCTATGCCTGACTCCTTTAAAGCGTTGTTGATTACTTAGCTTTTTAAAAGTAGCCGTATAGCACCGCTCCAATCTATGGATTCTTTATCAGCTATTTTCCAACATTCTTTGATGATATTTTGTAAAGCTTATCATCTGTGATAAGTAATATTTTTCTCCTGAACATTGGTATCCACACTTACACCTATTCCTTCATTATTGTCTTTTGGGAATAATTAACACGAATGCTTTCCTGCAAAATTAATTCTAAACCTGACCCTCCTATGCGGTTCTGAAAGGCAACCAGTTCTGTGGGAACACATGATATTTTTAGTTGAAAAATTGCTCGCCACTGAAGTATATAAAATAATTGTTTTCGCTCCATTGCTCTAGCACATTTTCATCACTGAAAGTACTTGCATTTTTTAAACCATATAGCAGCTAAATAGGCTTAAATACCCATCTTTGCAAGGTTTTATTTTTATTTAGTTCCAGTTTGCGTACTAAAGATTTTTTATTCGCATCAAATTGATTATAAATAATTCAAGTTCCATCTCTACGAATAAAACGGTTTTCAACAAGGAATCTAAGAGACTTTTGCATTTTTAAATAATTTATGACAGTCTCGTGGAAGGCAAACTAAAATGCTAAAAATTGCCTAATAATTCCTTAAACTCATTTACTCGCACATTCACTCGCGCATTTCCCCAAAAAACTGTCTAATTAGGTAATGAAATCCTCTGTAAAGTTAGTAATGAAAATTTTTAAGTAACTGTTATAATATACTAAAATACAGTATATTAAGTGCAAAGTGGAGTAAAAATAAATAAGAACCGCGATTCAGCGATTCCTATTTAGAGGTCCCGAGCGGATTTGAACCGCTGTAGAAGCTTTTGCAGAGCTTTGCCTAACCACTCGGCCACAGGACCTTTTTAAGTCGGCAAAAATAGGGAATTTTTCCTTCAAATTTTCAAATTTCAAAATGCAATTTTCCATTGATTAGTATTGGTTTAACTTTGCTGGTTGTTAGATTAAAAAAAGATATCTTAATTAAATTATATTTTTACAATTTAAAATTTTATGCAGCTAATTGCCGAATCAGAATTGATCATTAATTCCCGCGGAGCCATCTACCATCTTGATTTAAAGCCGGATGAGCTTGCTCAAAATATTATTACAGTTGGTGACCCTGATAGGGTGGGTGAGGTGAGTATGCATTTTGATAAGGTAGAGCTTAAGCGTCAGCACCGCGAATTTGTAACTCACACCGGCTTCATTGGAAATAAACGAATATCCGTGGTAAGCACTGGAATTGGTACTGATAACATTGATATTGTTTTAACTGAATTGGATGCTTTAGTTAACATTGATTTTAATACGAGAACCGTAAATAATGAACTTAAACAACTCAATATCATCCGTATAGGAACCTCAGGTTCATTGCAGGCTGATATTCCAGTTGACAGTTTCGTTGCCAGCACTCACGGCTTGGGTATAGATAATCTAATGAATTTTTATCTTTATGAAAATAATGAAGAAGAAAAACAATTGATACAGGCCTTCATCACTCAAACGCAATTGAATAACCGCTTTAGTTGCCCCTATATTGCAGGTGCTTCCATGTCGCTTATCAAACATTTTGTACAAGGTTACCACCAGGGAATCACTGTCACCTGTCCCGGTTTCTATGGCCCGCAGGGTAGGGTGCTCCGGCTCGGAATATCCAATCCACATTTAATTGACCGGCTTACCCAGTTTGAATTTGGGCCACATCGTATCACTAACTTTGAAATGGAAACTTCCGCTATTTACGGACTGGGAAAAGCTTTAAACCATCACTGTCTTTCATTAAACGCTATTGTGGCCAACCGGATCCACAAAAATTTTAGTGCAGATGGGATGGCGCTTGTCGAAAAACTTATTGTAAAATCCCTTGAAATTATTAATGATAAATTATAAATAATGCGATTGAAAAGGATTATCAGAAATATTTTTACAAATTAAAATAAAACAGAATTATTAAAAACAAAAAAATGAAAATTGAATTTTATAAATACCAAGGTACAGGGAATGATTTTATATTGCTGGATAACAGGCAAAAGATTTATGAAAACATCACTCCTGAACAAATAAAAAAAATGTGCGACCGGCACTTTGGTATTGGGGCTGATGGCCTTATGCTTTTAAATAACAAGGAAGGTTTTGATTTTGAAATGAAATATTATAATGCAGACGGAAAAGAAGGCAGCATGTGTGGAAATGGCGGAAGATGTATGGTGAAATTTGCATCAAAAATGGGTATCAAAAAAAATGAATATTCATTTAGTGCAGCAGATGGAGTTCATGAGGCTGAGTTAGACTTAGATAAAAAAGTAAGCCTTAAAATGAATGATGTAAAAGATGTGGATTTCCTCTTAAATTATTATCTTCTGAATACAGGTTCACCTCATTATGTAAAGTATGTAAAAAATGTAGAAACGATGGATGCAGTTTCCGAAGGACGTAAGATCCGGAATAGCAAAGACTTCATAGAAAAAGGAGTTAATGTGAATTTCGTAGAAAATATTTCTGAGGATGAAATTTATGTTAGAACATATGAGCGTGGAGTGGAAGATGAAACACTTAGCTGTGGTACTGGAGTTACCGCGGCGGCACTTATTGCTGCTCATAACGACAATGGGTTTAATACTGTAGAAGTAAAAACCAAAGGCGGCAATTTAAGTGTGGAATTTGAAAAGGTAAGTGATACTGAGTTTAAAAATATCTGGTTAAGCGGCCCTGCAAAACTTGTATTTAGTGGGGAAATAGAATTAAAAAGTTAATGATGTTTAACGTAAGGGTTTATGGAATTTTAATAAATGAAAAAGAAGAAATTCTTATTAGTGACGAATATATCCGTGGCCAATATTATTCAAAATTTCCGGGCGGTGGTTTAGAACAGGGTGAAGGCACACGGGATTGTTTGAAGCGCGAATTTTTAGAAGAAATGAATTTAAAAATTGAAGTAACTGAACATATTTACACTACAGATTTTTATCAAAAAAGTGCTTTCAACGCTGACGATCAGATTATTTCAATCTATTATTCTGTAAATCTTCTTGAACCTATCAATTTCGTACTCACTCATAAAGAATTTGATTTTACAGAAGACCAACTAAAAATTTACAAGGAAAAATCCGCAATTGAAACTTTTCGTTTTGTTGATCTGAAAAATTTTTCTGCGAAGAATGTTTCGTTTCCTATAGATAAGGTTGTTGCAGATTTGATTCAAAAGAGGAGGAAAATATTGAATATCAAAAATCATGTAGAATTAAGCAATAATCAATAATCTGACAATTACATTACCAAAAGAAAAAATAAAACTGAAGAATTAAAAAAACAAAATTAATTGCGACCAACCATTTCGGAAGAAGGTATTGTCTTCCAATAATAACTATAACTGAATAAACAATGCACATAATCAAATTAATTACAATAGCGGAAAATCCCAGAATGATCACCGTATTTTTAAAATAAGGAATCATCTCAACAGTATCGCTGTTATGTGTAACGGGCTTGTGCGCTTCAAGTTTGCTGAAGATGATGAATAAAATAAATGAGACATTACATATTAATGTAAACTTTGACAAAAAAGAAATTACTTTCATTGGTTAAAATGTTTTTAGAAATACGCTCAACAAAATAATAGTAATTTGTTTAAATATATTTTTTATAATTGAAATGGGCGTTTTAAAATAAGATTTCGTTCATATAAAGTCCACGATTTACCTTATTTATTATTAAATGGGAAATAATTTTCATCAGATTTCACTGGTCATCTGCACCTATAACAGGGCAAGATATTTACCTGGGTCATTAAACAGTATTCAGCTTCAAACGCTTGATAGAAAAAAATTTCAAATAATTATTATTGACAATGCCAGCACAGATAATACTGCTGATATTATAAATAATTTCATAAAAGAAAATCCCGGGTTAAATATAAAATATTGTTTTGAGGAAAATAAAGGATTGTCATTTGCAAGGAACCGCGGTATAAAAGAATCGGAGTCCCAAATTATCTCTTATGTAGATGATGATGTGATTCTTCCAACTGATTTTCTCGAAAAAATACTGATATTTTTTGAACAATATCCAGCGGCAGTGGGGGCAGGAGGAAAGGTAATTCCAAAATATGAAAGTGGAAAAGAACCTGAATGGATGAGTAAATATCTTCTCGGTTTCGTTGGTAAAGTTGATTACGGGAATTCAATAATCAAATTCGAAAAAAAAATGAAATACCCGGCCGGTTGCAATATGATTTACAAAAAGGATATTCTTGAGAAAGCCGGTGGCTTTAATAACCAACTTAAATTCAGAAGTGACGATAAATACATTTATTACAAAGTAAAATCTCTTTCTGATAAAATTTATTATTTGCCTGATGCATGGCTTTATCATTACATTGATAGTTATCGCCTTGAAATAAAAAATTTTAAAACGCTATTTCTCAAGACGGGCAACGAAGAGAAAAAACGGTTATTATCTGAAAAAGATAAGACAGGTATTTTAAAAAAATTCGTTGAATACGTTGTTAAACTAACGGCCTCATTTATTTTGTATTTTACTTTTTTTATCAAAGGGAAACCTGAAAAAGGCAAATATGTCGTTATTTCTCAATGGTGCACTTTGATAGGATTTTTAAAAAAAGATGTTTTTGTAAGATAGAAATGAGGTGTTAAGGCAGAGCTTTGGGCCACACCACTACGTGCCATTTCGTAAAACCTTAGGGATTTTTGCTGAAGGTCTGTGACAACTCTATAGTAATTGGGGCTTCGGCTATGGGCAATGAATCCCCAGCGATGAGGCCTGAGCGCCACAACTCCTGAGTGCAAGCAATTGCAATCAATTTTTTCCCTTCAGCATTGGCACAAAGGAAAAATTAGAAAATGTCTCTTCCTCTAAGCTACCATCTTCGTTTTTTGTAATGCGCATCATTTTTTGAATTCCGTCTTCATCTAACGGAATGACCATTTTCCCATTAACTTTTAATTGCTCAAGTAGTTTTGGGGGAATGAAAGGAGCCGCTGCAGTAATTAAAACTTTAT
>JBDTEK010000351.1:0-5979 GCA_039922575.1 Ginsengibacter sp. | reverse complement strand
ATCCATTTCCAAGCAGCATAGATAGATCACATTTTCAATTAGCGCGAACCAACAAAAAAGATCCTGAAGACCAGGCATTTATTCCACATCCGCGATTTGGTTTTTACGGTGTAATAGACGAACGTTTTGATATTCCTTTAATAGATGAGCTTTCCATCTTACGCCCTCATTGGCATTTTGTTTTAGTAGGCCCGATTATAAAAATTGATCCTGCCACACTTCCCAGAAGGGAAAATATTCACTATCTGGGGGGTAAAAATTACAAAGAACTTCCATTATATCTATCCGGTTGGGATGTGGCTATTCTGCCATTTGCACTTAATGAATCAACCAAATATATTAGCCCGACAAAAACACCTGAATATCTTGCAGGCGGTAAACCGGTTATTTCTACTTCTATAACAGATGTGGTTTCTCCTTACGGAACCCAAAAATTGGTACACATTGCTGATACTGCCCAGGAATTTATTTTAGAAGCGGAAAAAATATTCACCGGTAAAAACATAGAAACCTGGAAAGCCAAAGTTGATGCTTTTCTGGCCACAAATTCCTGGAATGAGACGTGGCATAAGATGTCCGAATTAATAGACGTTGCATTAGAAAATAAATTCATCATGAATACAAAAAAAGAGAAAATCTATGTTTGATTATCTGATAGTAGGCGCCGGTTTGGCCGGTGGTGTAATGGCAGAGCGGTTAGCATCAAAGTGTGGAAAAAAAATCTTGTTGGTAGATAAAAGAAATCATATAGGAGGAAACACTTTTGATTATTATAATACTGACGGCCTGCTAATTCATAAATACGGCCCGCATATTTTTCATACTAACAGCAAAGACGTTTTTGAATATCTTGCAAACTTTACTGAATGGAGACCGTATGAGCATCGTGTGTTAGCAAGTGTTGACGGTTTGCTGGTTCCTATTCCTATCAATTTGAATACAATAAACCAATTATACGGTTTTCATTTAAACAGTACCGAAGTAGACGCCTTTCTGCAATCTAAAGCAGTAAAGATGGGCAAACCGGTGACTTCTGAAGATGCGGTGATAAGTAAGGTTGGCAGGGAACTTTATGAAAAATTCTTCAAAGGTTATACAAAGAAGCAATGGAATTTAGATCCATCGGAATTAGATGCCTCTGTAACATCAAGAATACCAACGCGAAGCAATAAAGATGATCGCTATTTTACAGATACTTACCAGGCTATTCCTTTGCATGGATACACGAGGATGTTTGAAAAAATGCTCGATCATCCTAATATAAAAGTGATGTTGAATACTGATTATAAAGAAATTCGGGGCATTGTTCCATTTAAAAAAATGATATATACAGGACCTATAGATTATTTCTACGATAATTGCTATGGCAAGTTACCTTATCGCTCGCTTGAATTTAAATTTGAAACTATAGAAAAAGAAGTATTTCAAAAAACCGGGACTGTTAATTATCCTAACGAGCATCCATACACGCGGATTACAGAGTTTAAATACTTAACAGGGCAGAAACATCCAAAAACATCCATTGTGTATGAATTTCCAAAAGATGGAGGAGATCCTTATTATCCGGTACCACGGCCTGAAAATGCTGAATTATATAAAAAATACCATTTGTTGGCGGAGCAGGAAAAGGATGTGCATTTTGCCGGCAGACTGGCCACCTATAAATATTATAATATGGACCAGGTAGTTGCCCAGGCGCTCTCGCTTTTTAAAAAGATCAATACTCCCCATGAATTAGAATATCATTTAAATGGACATAAATTACCAATTATACAATCCTGAAATATGGGGAGGTCTAGAATGTACAATCAACAGGATCGGAGATAGTTTTCGTGACCAGTTAATCTATGCGGGCCATTATAACAGAGAAGACGATATAGAAAAGATAGCTCAGTTGGGTATTAAGAAACTCCGTTACCCTATCTTGTGGGAAGCACATCAAACCCATTCAAAAGATGATATAATCCGATGGAAAAAAACGCGCGAGCAGCTTCACAAGATCCGTTCAAATAATATGGTTCCTATAGCTGGATTACTTCATCATGGAAGCGGCCCGTCTTTCACTGGTTTAATTAATGATGATTTTCCTGAACTATTAGCCGGTTATGCATCGAAAGTTGCCAGAGAGTTTCCGTGGATCGGTTATTATACTCCCATAAACGAGCCCTTAACCACAGCGCGTTTTAGCGGATTATATGGTTACTGGTTTCCCCACCATAAAAATGCTTTTAGTTTTTCTAAAATCCTTTTAAACCAATTAAAAGGCATTGTATTCTCAATGAAAGAAGTTCGAAAAATAAATCCGGCAGCAAAGCTGGTGCAGACAGAAGATCTGGCTAAAATTCACTCAACGCCTGAAATGAAATATCAGGCAGATTTTGAAAATGAAAGAAGATGGCTCACTTATGATATTCTTAGTGGTAAATTAAATCAGCGTCATTTTTTTTGGAATTATTTTATCTCATTGGGAATTGATACTTCTTTATTACAATTTTTTTTAGATAATCCATGTGTACCCGATATTGCCGGATTCAATTATTATGTTACTTCAGAACGTTATCTGGATCAAAAGACTCAATTATATCCTGAAAGCTCACATGGAGGAAACGGAAAAGATATTTACGCAGATGTAGCTGCAGTGAGGGCTATAAAACCTTCCGGCTTAAAATCACTTTTAAGAGAAGCATGGCAGCGATTTCATTTTCCAATGGCACTTACCGAAGTCCACATGAACTGCACACGCGAAGAGCAATTGAGGTGGTTTAAAGAAGCCTGGGACAATTGTTGCGAGCTGAATAAAGAAGGAGTCAACATGGAAGCGATTACTGCGTGGTCGTTGTTGGGAGCGTTCGATTGGAGCAGCCTTTTAACACGTGAAGAAAAAAATTATGAAACAGGAGTTTATGAAATTATTAAAAATACATTAAGGCCTACTGCTGTAGCTAAATTGATTCATTCGCTTGTTGAAACTGGAAACTATAAACATCCTGTTTTGAATGAGAAAGGATGGTGGCACAAAAGTTATCCTGGTAACAAAAATATTATATCACATATACCTGAGTCACTAGTATTAATTTTTGGAAGTACCGGCACTTTAGGAACGGCCTTTACTAAAATTTGCCAGAGGCGCTCTATTCAATATTGTGCTTTTGCACACAGCGACGTAGATATTTTTAAAATTGAACAAATAGAACAAGCGATTGATAAATACAAACCCTGGGCAATCATCAATGCTTCGGGGTATGTAAAAGTAGATGAGGCTGAAAATGAGCAGGAGATATGTTTTGAACTGAATGCGAAAGCACCGGGCGCATTGGCTACCATATGCAAAAGCCACGGAATTCAGTTAATTACATTTTCATCTGACCTTGTTTTTGATGGGGAAAAAAAATCACCTTACATAGAACTTGATTCCGTAAAACCCTTAAACATTTATGGCGAAAGCAAAGCAAAAGGAGAATCTAATGTTATTCAAAATTACTCTGATTCTCTCATAATCCGCACCAGCTCTTTTTTTGGGCCATGGGATGAATACAATTTTGCGTATGAATTAATTAATTCTTTGAAAGAAAATAAAAAATATTTTGTTGTAAAGGACGTAATCGTTTCGCCCACGTATGTCCCTCATCTTGTAGATAAAGCACTTGATTTGTTGATTGATGAAGAAAAAGGAATTTGGCATTTAACGAACGACGGAATGCTAACCTGGTGCGATTTTGCCGAAGAAGTAGCCCTCCGGGGTGGTTACAATAATAAAAATATAATACCGCGCTTGCAGACAGAAATGAAATGGAAAGCAAAACGTCCTGTTTACAGTGCCCTGGAAAGTGAAAAAGGAATTAAATTACCTTCGCTTCAAAGCGCCATCAATCAATATTTTGAAGAAAAAATAAACTGAGTATGCCCGGATCAAAATTTATGTTTTCAACAGGGATTGAAAATAGTTATCCCACTATATTATTACCAGATGGAAGCACTAAAAGAGTGGATGAAATGGAAAAATGTGGCCATTATGAGCATTGGCAAACAGATTTCCTTTTAGTAAAAGACCTTGGATTAGAGTTTCTGCGTTATGGGCCGCCCTATTATAAAACACACACTGCTCCGGGTCAGTATGATTGGAGTTTTACTGACCAGGTTTTCAACCGTTTGAAAGAATTGGAAATAGTGCCAATTGTTGATCTGTGTCATTTTGGAGTTCCCGATTGGATGGGCAATTTTCAAAATCCTGATTTCCCCTTTTATTTTGCTGAGTATGCGGAAGCATTTGCAAAACGGTTCCCTGCCCTTCAGCTTTATACGCCTATTAATGAAATATTTATTGCAGCTATGTTTTCCGCACAATATGGCTGGTGGAATGAAAGGTTACAGTCGGATGCAGCATTTGTAAATGCGCTAAAAAATATTTGCAAAGCAAATGTAATGGCAATGCATGCCATATTAAAAATACAACCTGAAGCCACCTTTATCCAAAGTGAATCTTCAGAATATTTTCATGCTATAGATCCTGCCGCATCTCCTTTAGCAAGATTTTTAAATCAGAAGAGGTTTTTATCGCTTGATCTCACTTATGGTTATCCGCTTAATGTAACCATGTATGAATATTTATTAAGCAATGGAATGACAGCACAGGAATACCGGTGGTTTACTGATAACCAGGTGAAAGGGAGATGTATAATGGGCAATGATTATTATGTAACCAACGAGCATATCGTTCATCCCGATGGCCGTACGCAGGCCGCGGGAGAAATTTTTGGATATTATGTAATTACAAGCCAATATTATCGTAGGTACAAATTGCCGATAATGCATACGGAAACCAACATTAAAATGCCGGCTTGTGTAGAATGGCTTTTAAAACAATGGGCTAATGTACACCGCCTCAAACATGACGGAATACCTGTGGTTGGTTTTACCTGGTACAGCCTTACACATCAGGTTGATTGGGATTCTGCATTAAGAAACGATGCAGGGCATATCAATAAATTGGGATTGTACGATTTGGATAGAAAAATAATGCCGGTAGGTAAAGCTTATAAAAACCTAATACATCAATGGAGAGATATAATTACCGAGGAAAGCTATGGTTTAATATTTCAAAACTGGTAAATAAATTACCGGGTAAAAACAATTTCTTCTTTAATAATATTTGCGGTAAAGAATGAAAATAAGTCGGATGCCTGAATCTCAGCTTTCGAAGTTCCTTCTTTATCACCGTCAAACTCTGACGATGAAGGTGTTTCAGTAAAGGGCAAAATCCCTTCCATTATCGCCAGCGATTTTTTGAAATTTTTTTTCAATTCTGATGAATGGCGTTTAATTTTCATATTCCTGTTTTTAAATTTTATTAATTTATAAGAAATATTGTGCCATCATTATTCTTATTTTGGTAGCCAATACATTTAAAAAATATGACCTGTAAAATTTACTGAAAATAAGTTACTTAAATTTTTATTTTTTTTAAAATCTACTAGACATAAGGCCCGGCGTTCAATACAAAGCATTTTGCCTTTTAATAAATTATTTCTTTTGTAGAGAATTTTCCCAATAACGGGAGCAAGATTCTTACAAATAAATGAGAAAGTATGGTTGAGATGCCACCAACAGAAATGCGTTGTTTAAGCCTCCACTTATCAGCGCATTATGTGACGAATTTTATTAGAGATAACTGTTGATTTTAAAGGATAATTAAATTTGAATCTTAATCCGTTAAAACTCTATCAGGTATTTGTTTAGCTGCATCAGCACCCATTTTTTTTAATTCTTCTATTTTCCCAATTACATTTCCGCGTCCGGTTGATAATTGTTTCATTGCACTTTCGTATGAAGCGCCTGCTTCAGTTATTTTTTTACCAACGCTTTCAAAGTTTTCGAAAAATAATACAAATTTATCGTACAATGATCCTGCTTTACCGGCAATATCAATCGCATTTTTATTTTGCTGTTCTACTTTCCACAAATCAGCGATTATTTTTAGAA
>JBDTEK010000350.1:0-6050 GCA_039922575.1 Ginsengibacter sp. | reverse complement strand
TCTTAGCAAGGAATTGTTGTATGTAAGAAGTATTAATCAATTCTTTATTTTGAACTACAAAGTTATTGTTTATTTTTTGAAATTTTTTAAAAATATAGGAAAAAACAAAAAACAATTTTATTTTTTTTATTGTTCTGATGAGAATTGCTATTCTCAACAGAACAATTAACTGACAACGACTCTCGTAGACTCATAGTCTTTTTTAAGTCATTTAAAGTGGGACCCATTTGCAATAATATCCATTCTTAATTGGATATTGAATGTCATCTGAGAAATTAAATATTCCAAAAACTGTACTTCCTGTCCCGGTCATTGAAGCATAGACTGCGCCATGAAAATACATATTTTCTTTTATTTTTTTTAAATCTGGGTATTTAGAAAATACCACTTTCTCAAAGTCATTTCTCAGTTCATTTTTCCAGGTTGAAACGGGTTGGTATATAATTTCTTTAATACTTTTTTCAGGAAAAGCGGGCTTTATTTCTTTAAATATTTCTTTGGTATTAATGTGGATACCTGCATTAATAAGTAGTATTTTATATCTTGAAAGCGGCAGTTCTATTTCTTCAAGCACTTCGCCGCGGCCTGATGCCAGAGCAGGTTTATTTAACAAAAAAAAAGGGCAATCACTTCCTAACTGAAAAGCGTAAGAGAAAAGCTGCTGAGGAGGAATTTTAAGGTTAAATTTTTTATTTAGAAGTGATAAAGTATATGTTGCATCTGATGATCCTCCTCCTAATCCTGCACCAATAGGAATTGTTTTGTGCAAATGAATTTTTACAGGTGGCAATTCAGGGAAGTCCTTTTTTAGAAGATAATATGCTTTCAAACATAAATTCTCTTCGTATTCTCCAGCATGAATTCCGGTAGTGGTTAGCTGGATCTGATTGTCCGGAGAAGAAATTATTTCTAAAACATCGTTGATAGCAATCGGGTAAAAAACAGTTTCAATATTATGATAACCGTCGTTTCTTTTTAGTAAAACATTTAATCCAAGATTTATTTTACAATTAGGGAAAGTAATCATGCATTCAAAAGAAATTATAGAGTAAAGAAGCAAGTAGCAAGTAGTAAGTAGAAGGAAACAAACAGCAAGTAGCAAGTGACGCAATATAATCCTGATAGCTATTGGAACAACTCAACAGAACTCAACTCGACTTTCTACTATTGATCTCATCTCTTATTGAAGCGGCCTTAATATAATCTTCGTGCTCAAGTACGTCTTTCAATAAATTTTCCAATTCCGGGAGTGATAATTTATTAAGATCATCGCTGCCTGCATCTGTATGCGATACCACTACTTTTTTCTTTTTATCATCTTCTTCCATTAATATACCTGCGCTGTCAAGAATATGATCATAAGTATAAATAGGGCATCCAAAACGCACAGCCAGCGCCACGGCATCTGAAGTTCTGGAATCAATTTCAACTGTATCCTTATCTGATGAACAAACTAATTTAGAATAAAAAATTCCTTCCTGGAGATCGTTAATAATTATTTCGTGAAGTTCTACATTGAAAGCCATCATAAAATTTTTCATAAGATCGTGCGTAAGCGGGCGGCTTGGCTGCATTCGTTCCAGCGCGACGGCAATTGCCTGGGCTTCAAAGCCACCGATCACGATGGGTAACCGTCGTAATCCGTTCACTTCACCAAGTACTACCGCATAAGAATGGGTTTGAGTAATACTGTGAGAAAGCGCCACAATTTCCAATTCTATTTTCTTCATACCAATCTCTGTATTTGTTGATTTTTTTTATCGCAAATATATAAAAATATGTGGCCTCTTTTTATGCTATTCACCTTTTAATTTTTTAACAGCCTCTGTAATTTTTGGTACTATTTCAAAAGCATCACCCACTATACCATAATCTGCGGCTTTGAAAAATGGTGCTTCGGGATCTTTGTTAATTACAACAATGGTTTTACTTCTGTTTACACCAGCCAAATGTTGAATAGCTCCCGAAATTCCGATAGCAATATATAGGTTTGGTGCTACGGTCAAGCCTGTCTGTCCAACATGCTCGTGATGAGGCCGCCAATCACTATCGCTCACAGGCCGGCTACAAGCAGTGGCAGCGCCTAATGCTTTGGCAAGGTCAATTATTATTCCCCAGTTTTCGGGGCCCTTTAAACCCCGGCCACCGCTGACTACTATTTCTGCCTCGGCCAATGGAATTTCGCCTACCACTTTATCTACTGCTTTTACTTTTACTTTTGATTGAGGAATTTCCACCGTTTCTTCTACCACATCGGCAGTGCCGTCACTTTCACTCACTTTGTAGGCATTCGCATTTAAAGAGATTATTTTAATATCAGTTTTAATAGAAACATTAGCAAATGCTTTTCCACTAAAAACATTTTTCTTAATTATAAAGCCATTGGTAGTATCAGGTAATGCAACTGCTCCCGAAACCAGGCCGGCTTTTAATCTAACAGACAAGCGGGGTGCAATGGCTTTGCCATTAAAATTGTTGGAAAAAATGATCACTTTGGAATCCACACTTTTTATTATTTCTGCAAGTACATGGGTGAACACTTCGTCGTCAAAATTATTTAGCGCTTCATTTTTTACTGTATGAATTTTTTTCAATCCATATTTTCCCAGAGAGGCTAAATCATCATTTACGATTCCTAACACAATTCCTTCCGCCGTAGTGTCCAGGTTTTCAGCAAGTTTTGCGCCATAAGAAGCGGCTTCAAAAGAGCTCTTTTTTATGTGGCCATCTGATTGGTCTAAAAATATTAATACACTCATTTTATCTATAATAAATTAAAAATTAAAAGATCAAGAATCAAGTATCAAGTACAGAAATCAAGTAGCAAGTACTCATTTCTAAAATAAAATAATCAATATGAAATCCCATCTACCAGGTAAGTTTACAATTTTCAAATCTGAAAACAACAATTTTAAAAGACCTTTGCTTCCTCATGCAATAATCTCACTAACTCTTCAGGATGATCCGCAGGAATCAATTTTACGCCTGCTTTTGCCGGTGGTAAATCAAATGATTCTATTGAAGTAAGAGTATCTGCCGGAACAGGTTCTACCACTTTCAAAGGTTTGGTGCGTGCACTCATAATTCCTCTCATGTTAGGTATTCTTTGCTCTGCCATGCCTTTCTGGCAACTAACTACAAGAGGCAAATTCGCTTCATCCACTTCCTCGCCTCCTTCTATCTCACGGTTAACCGTAGCCGAAATTCCTTCTAAATCGAATTTGGTTGCCAGTGAAATGTAAGGCATTCCTAAAAATTCAGCAATCATACCACCAATGGACGAACCATTATAATCTATAGTTTCTTTTCCCGTAAAAATAAGGTCGTAATTGTTTTGTTTGGCGACATCCGCTATTTGCGCAGCAATATAATAACTGTCATGGCTCTCGCTGTTTACTCTAAAAGCCTGATCGCCGCCAATCGCCAAAGCCTTACGAATTATAGGATCATTTTCAGCGCCTCCCACATTTATTAAATGCAACATAATTGTAGGGTCTTTTTCTTTTAGCTCTATGGCTCTTACCAATGCGTACCATTCGTCATAAGGATTTAAAATGAACTGAACACCTGTTTCAGCAAATTTCGTATTGTTATCTGTGAAAGCTATTTTTGCAGTAGTATCGGGAGTCTTGCTGATGCAAACGAGTATCTTCATAATTCTTCTTTTTTTGGAGGTGCGAAGATACTAAGGAAACAAAAAGTAAAAAATTATTTGATGGATAGGATAGAGAAACTTAAAGAATACATGAAAACCGCAGAGAAAGACAGCTTCCTTCAACATGCCCTCGCTTTGGAATATATAAAAGTAGGTAGCTATGAAGAAGCGAGAAAATTATTCAATGAAATATTGAAAAGGGAACCTACTTACATTGGATCATACTACCATCTGGGCAAGACATTGGAAAAATTAGGTGATACGCCCAAAGCCTTGAGGGTTTATAAAAGAGGAATGGAAGTAGCGGAAGCTTCGAAAGATAATCATGCTTACATTGAATTACAGGCTGCTTATGAGGATGCAGAGGAAGAGTAATTGTTCAAAAAATATAAATGGCACTTCTTCAAAGATTTATTTTATTTATTCAGGAACAAAATTTGTTTCAAAAAAACGACCATTTATTGCTTACAGTGAGTGGCGGAGTTGATTCTGTTGTATTGTGCGAATTGTGTAAACAAGCGGGTTTTCACTTTACAATTGCTCATTGCAATTTTCAATTGAGAGGGGAGGAGAGTGAAAGAGATGAGCGCTTTGTTAGATCGCTTGGGGATAAATATGGCGTAAAGGTTTTAGTAAATAAATTTGAAACAAAAAAAATCGCATCAGAACAAAAAAGTAGTATCCAGGAAACCGCGCGTATCCTACGATATACCTGGTTTTTCAATTTATGGAAAGAATCTGAGGAATCTGTTGAGATGAATCCTGTTTCTGAAAATACTCTTTCCGGTTGGCATGTAACCGGCCATTCGCGGCATTTTGTTTTAACTGCTCATCACGCCAACGATAATATTGAGACCATGGTCATGAATTTTTTTAAGGGTACAGGCATTAAAGGAATGCATGGGATTCTGCCAAAATCCGGAGTTGCAAATTATATGGTGCGCCCATTATTATTTGCTACCAAAGAAGAATTATTATTATTTTCCAAAGAAAATAATTTGGCTTATGTAGAAGATTCTTCTAACAGTTCTGATAAATATACCCGCAATTATTTTCGCAACCAATTAATACCTGCGCTTAAAAAAGTTTATCCTGAAGTAGAAGATAATTTAAAAAGAAATATAGAGAGGTTTCGTGAAATTGAAATTTTATATGACCAAGCTATTAACCTGCATAAACAGAAATTAATAGAAATAAAAGGTGATGAAGTTCACATTCCTATTCTGAAATTATTGAAAGTAAATCCGCTAAAAACGATTTTATATGAAATAATAAAAGAGTATGGTTTTACGCCCCATCAAACGGATGAGGTAATTAATATTTTACAAAGAGAATCGGGAAAATATGTTTCTTCATCATCTCATAAAATTATTAAAAATCGTGCCTGGCTTATTATTGCGCCAATAAACACCCTGCTGGCAAATCACATTTTAATCAATGAAAATGAAAAGGAAATTAATTTTGAAGGTGGAAAAATAAGAATTAGAGAACAACCGATAACAGACTACGAACGCCTGGGGACTGATAAGGTAATGCTTGATGCTGAAGCGATTATTTTCCCCTTATTACTTAGAAAATGGAAACAAGGCGATTATTTTTATCCTTTGGGAATGAAGGGTAAAAAGAAACTAAGTAAATTTTTTATTGATCAAAAAATATCTTTAACAGATAAAGAAAGAATTTGGGTAATTGAAAATAATAAAAAAATAATCTGGATCGTTGGAAAAAGAATTGACGACAGGTTTAAGATTACAGATAAAACAAAAAAAATACTTTCAATTGAATTGATAAAATAAGTAGACATTAGTTTTGGTTATAATCAGTTATCTGTAACAGGTAACCTCGCCTAATAGGTAGTAAAAATCTTTCGAATATTTAATCCTTTTACAGACTGAATAAAATTATCCAATAAAGGATAATTTGAAAATAATTCACTAAAAATGAGCAGAAAAACAATTCCAAAAATGGCGCCCCAGATATGTGCCGAATGATTAATAGATGACCCGCCTTTTTTCCCTAATAAATAGGATATGATTAAAAACAGGATCCCGAATAAAAATCCGGGTATAAATATTGGAATAAACAGCAAACCAATACCTTGCAACGGATTAATAAGGATGTAGGCGAAAACTACTGCCGACACCGCTCCGGATGCTCCCAGGCTTCTGTAATTAGGATTGCTTTTATTTTTACTAAAATCAGGAATGACACAGGCTATCAACGCTAACAAATACAACAGGACGTAATAAGTTTTGCCTGGTTCGCCAAAAATATTAATGAACGCATTTTCAGTAGCAACCCCAAATAAATAGAAGGCATACATGTTAAAAATTAAATGCATCCAGTTAGCATGAATAAAACCGTAAGTTAAAAACCGGTAATATTGATTTTCCCT
>JBDTEK010000349.1:0-7817 GCA_039922575.1 Ginsengibacter sp. | reverse complement strand
TTGTATATCATCCATCCTGCAAAGAGAATTACAATTAATGAAGCAATATAAGTTACCGGTTTATTATAATCTTCCCAAAATCCACGAGCTCTTTCCAGGGCATCCGGTTGGTGTGTATGTGCTTTTGTGTCCGCCATTCTTTTTGTTTTTGTTATTTGTTTTTATCTGTGATTGAAATGTTATTGGTAATTGTATTCTTTATTTCTTATTCTTTATTATTCATTTGGGTAAAAGCTTAGGAATCGTGAAGTTGGTATATTCTGGATTTTCAGAGTTAAAGTTAAATTTTATTTTCTGACTTCTCTTTTTCCACTACCGCTGTATCCCCCACTTCTAATCCATAATAAAAGGATAGTCCTCCTGAGCATAAATATCTTTTAGCACCTCATCATCATTGGGGAAAGGACTTTCGTCCGCAAACTTTACAGCCTCATCTACTTCATTTTTCACACGTTCACTTATTTTTTCAATGTCCTCATCAGTCACCCCAAATTGTTCTTTTAATTTTACTAAAGTGGTTTCCAAAGGATCTTTTAGTTTATATTCTTCTATTTCTTCCTTAGTGCGATACTTGGCCGGATCACTCATGCTATGGCCTTTATACCTATATGTTTTTATTTCAAGCAAAGTTGGGCCGCCTTTTTCCCTTGCTCTTTTTACTGCTCTGTTCACTGCTTCGTGAACTGCTTCAGGAACCATTCCATCTACCTGGTCGCCCGGCATTTCGTAGGCATCAGCTAACTTATAAATATCCAGCACATTTGAGGTTCTGGCTACAGAAGTTCCCATCGCATAATTATTGTTTTCACAAATGAATACTACAGGGAGCTTCCATAACATTGCCATATTAAATACTTCATGCAACATGCCTTGTCGTGCTGCTCCATCTCCAAAGAAACAAAGCGCTACGTTATCAGTACCTTTATATTGTTCAGCAAAAGCAAGCCCTGCTCCTGTTCCTATTTGCGCGCCAACAATACCCTGACCGCCAAAGAACTTTTCTTTTAAACCAAAAAAGTGCATGCTTCCACCTTTGCCTTTACTGCAGCCGGTAGCTTTTCCATACAGTTCCGCCATGCATGATTTAGGAGTAACTCCCTTGGCAATTGCCAATGCATGATCGCGATAAGCTGTAACGAAAATATCATCAGGTGTGGTTGCTGTCATGCAGCCTGCAGCAATCGCTTCCTGACCAATATACAAATGGCAAAATCCGCGAATTTTTTGCATTCCATACATTTGACCGGCTTTTTCCTCAAAGCGGCGGAGTAAAAGCATTAGCTCGTACCAGTATAAATAAGTTTCTTTAGAAAACTTTGTAGCCAAGATTTTTAATTTTAGGTCGCAAAGATAAGGTAAAAAGAAAAATAATTCCCGAAGTTTATAACCATAAAATAATCAGTGCTTGTATCTACCGATTAAAATCCGTAGTTACAAAATCGGTCATCCCTACGGGTGTGCAAGTACACACAGCCTTATGAATACAATTTGTCGAATGTTTAAGTACAGGTCAATAATAAGGCGATATTGCTCACAAAAAAGCCGGAAAATATTTCCGGCTCCATTGATTCATTCTTTTATCAATTATCTTCTTTGTGCCAGTGCTTCCTCTCCTATCACTTTATCAAGAATATTCACCGTTTCATCTATATATATATCAGTTCCTACTGATTTTAAAAATTGTTTTTGCGATTTGATCTTAGTAGTATCACTCCCAATATTCAGAGAGTCTTTTATAAGGCTATTTACAGGTAGCCCAGTCGGAAGTTTTGAGTAATTTTCCAATTGTTTGGAAGCACTTTTAATCTGCGCCTGCATTTCCTTGTATTTCACAATATTTAAAGGCACTTCTTCATTCCTGAATTTGTCTAAAAGATTTACTGTTTCACGGATTCCTTTAAAATTTGCATTTTCAGCAACCTGATTTCTCGTTTGGTTAATGATAGAAGAAAAACTATAACCCGGGTTCCACGTTGTGTAAATTGCTTTTGGAATAGTATCCCATCCCAGCGCATCAGGATTATCCTTTTCACGGAATTTAGCATTTTCAAATCTGTCGGGAATGATGATGTCAGGAACCACACCGCGTAGCTGAGTAGCACCGCCATTAATCCGGTAAAATTTCCTAAAAGTAAGTTTGATATCGCCAAGGCCTTCATCAGGTCTGCTGAATAATGCGTTTTCTGCCTGGGGGTCTAATGAAATACTTCTTTGAACTGTGCCCTTTCCATAAGTTGAACTGCTTCCAATTACAATTCCTCTGTGGTAATCCTGGATGGCTGCCGCAAATATTTCGGATGCAGAAGCGCTAAGTTCATCTACCATTACGGCGAGTGGCCCGTTATATAAAACTTCCTTACTGCGGTCGCTTAAAATACTTGCTTTTTCATCGCGTCCTTTTACCTGTACCACGGGGCCATCTTTTATAAAAAGGCCAACCATATCTACTACATCAGTCAGTGATCCGCCTCCATTTCCTCTTAGGTCAATTACAATTCCTTCCACGTTTTCCGCTTTTAATTTCTCCACTTCTTTGGCTACGTCGGTTGCGGATCTTCTGGCATTCGGATCATTGAAATCAGCATAAAATTCAGGAAGGAAAATATATCCGATTTTATGCTGCCCGTTTATAATAGCGCTTCTGGCATATGTGTCTTCCAGGGAAATTTTATCTCTTAATAACGAAACTACTTTAATAGTGCCATCCACTTTTTTTAAAGTCAATCTTACTTCCGAACCTCTTTGTTCTCCTCTTATTAATTTTACTGCGTCCTGCAGGGCATATCCGGTAACGTCAACAGGAGCCGATGCACCTTCACCTATTTTTATTATTTCATCCTCGGGCTGTATCTGCCCTGATTTCCATGCAGGCATGCCGGTTATTAGGCTGGCTACCTTTATTTTGCCATCATCTTCTTTTAATTGAGCACCAATACCAAAGAAGGTACCGCTGAGCATTTCATCAAAGCTTCTTTTATCTACCGGTGCAAAATAAGTGGTGTGCGGATCCATACTACTTGTGATCGCATTTACAAAAGTGCTAAACATATCGTCGGTAGTATTGTGGTTTTTAAGCGTTTGAAAATAGCGGTCCATCTGGCGCGACACAATACCTACGGCTTCCCGCTGCAAAGTAGAATCAGGTTTATAAATAGAATCCTTTTTATTTTTTTCTCTTTCTTCCTGAAGATCCACATACCTCCCCAACACAAGATATTTCAAGCGTTTTCTTCCATAATCCACTCTTTCTTCCATGCTTACTGGATAGGTCCTTTTATCTCCATCTGTCTGTAAGTATTCATTTTTCGTAAAATCAAAAGGCTTTGTCAAAATTTCTTTATAAAATTTAGACACTTCATCCATACGTGTGAGATAAGTACTAGTGATGGCGTAGAAAGATTCAATTGGCGCTCCATGAATTTCATCATCTATCCTATATTGATATTTTTTGAAAGCGTCAATATCTTTCTGCAAAAAAATATATTTATCAGGGTCGAGGCTTTCTTCAAATTTTTTGAGCACTTCCTGCGAAAATTTATCGTCAATCTTTTTAGGGCTATAATGTCCTTGTTCTAATACGATCCCTACATTGCGAAGAATTCTTTGGTATTTCGCTTTTGGATCATCATTTTTTTTATCACTGCTTCCCATTACGCCGTAGGCTATAAATAAACCACCAAGAATAAGGATAAGAAGTACAGGAATAAATTTTTTGCTCATAATAAAACTGATTATTGGGTTCATAAGTAAAAGTAAATGAAATTAGATTTGTACTAAAAATATGAATTTGAATTAACAAAGGTTTTAATAATTCATTCAAATGTAAAATCAATGAATGTGCAAATTTTCAAATGTGCCAATTCCTTGATGAAGTAACTAAAGAAATGATTTATTATTGGAGGGAAGTAATTATCTAATGGGCACAATTGCAAATTAGCTAATTAAAAAAGGGTGGATGATGGGGCTCGAACCCACGACCCTCAGAATCACAATCTGATGCTCTAACCAACTGAGCTACAACCACCATAATTATAGGGGCAGCAAAAATAATTAAAAATTCTTTCTAAAAGCAAAATACATTTTTTGATAGGTGCAATTCTAAATTGTTGCAATAATTGCCGACATTAAAAGCTTCACTCCTGAATTCATAGGTGTTTTTTGAAAGGTTGAAAGCGTGGGGTCAGATTTTAAAAATTCTAAAACAATACCTGCTTTCAGCATTTGAAAAAATTCAAATCTTACCTGATCAAAAATTTAATGAGTTCGATCATTATCAACACTTTTGTAATAGTTCGATTTAAGAAGTACGACAAATCATTTAATACTTTATCATAAAAAATTACACCGTAAACCTAATAAACCAATAAACCAATAAACCAATAAACCTTACCATTCATATATATTTAAAAATCCCTTACCAACTTATCGGCTGAGTTTTGCAAAAATTAAAAATAATGATACATAGTATGAGAAATGTTTACATGGTTTTATTTACACTTCTTATTTCCGGAACCTTATTAGGCCAAATGCCAGGCGCCATGCGCGGTGGCCAGAATATGAATATGGGTCATTTTTATGGCAAAGTACTGGATGCAAATACAAATAAACCTCTTGAAGCGGCCTCTGTTCAGCTCACCCAAAATAAAATGGAAACGGTTACTAAAAAACGAAGAGATTATGTAATAGCGGCTTTAATAACAGATAAAAAAGGAGATTTTAGTATTGATAATCTGCCGGTAATGGGGAGTTTTCAAATTTTGATTACTGCAATTGGATTTACTCCGTACAATGAGAAAATATCTTTTAATTTAAAAATGGGTGGCGATATGAGCCAGATGATGAATGCAGTTGACAAAGATCTGGGAAATATAAAAATGGCTCCTGACACTAAACAATTGGAAGGTGTGGTAGTAGTTGCAAATAAAAATATGCTACAGATGAATATTGACAGAAAGGTTTTTAATGTTGATAAAAGCCTTACAAGCGTGGGCGGATCTGCAGTGGATGTAATGAAAAATGTTCCCTCGGTAAATGTGGATATTGACGGAAATGTAACATTAAGAAATGCCACCCCACAAATATTTATTGACGGAAGGCCCACTACCCTTACTCTTGATCAAATTCCTGCTGATGAAATAGAAAGCGTAGAAATAATTACCAATCCTTCTGCAAAATTTGATGCATCTGGCGGTGGCTCCGGAATTCTAAATATTGTTTTAAAGAAAAACAGAAAACCAGGATATAACGGTAACCTGAGAGCTAATCTGGATTCCAGGTTCTCAAAAGGATTTGGTGCCGATGTAAACATAAAACAGGGAAAGATAAATTTCTTTGCCAATACCATGTACAACCAGCGCAAGTCGAGAGGCACACAAAATACAACACGTATAGATAATCTGGATGGAACTGTTGCAAAGTTAACCCAGGTAAGCTCTCCAGATAATAACGGCCACTTCGCATTTGGACGCGCAGGCATAGATTATTTGCCGGATAATAGAAATACTTTTACCCTTTCCGGTGTATTGGTTGGTGGTAAATTCAATAATTCCGACTTATTAGATATCATGCGCGATTCTACGATCGGAGCTTATATTTCCAATGAAAAAGGAATTAGTACAAGTAACGGAAATTTTAGTTTTAATAACGTAGGAGGCACACTAAGCTTCAAACATAATTTTGCCAAGGCAGGAAAAAATATTACCGCGGATGCCAATTATAATTATAGTAACAACAGCAATCAATTAATTGTAGGAACCCAATATTACAATCCCGATAATACAATCAAAGGGCCTTTCGGCCAGCAAATGAGCCGGGGAAACGGAACTACGAAGTATTTAACTGTACAGACCGATTATTCCAACCCGATAACTGATAAAATGAAACTGGAAGCAGGATTAAGAGGAGCTGTAAGAAATTACAGCAGTGATAATGAAAATTTTAATATGGATCCTGCTTTAAGCAAATACATTTCAATTCCTGCCCTCAATAGCCGGTATCAGTTCAACGATCAGGTATATGCAGGTTATTTGACTTTTTCTCAAAAAATAAATAATTTTACTTATCAACTGGGTGGCCGTGTGGAAAGTTCCCAATACACGGGAACTTTAGTGGACTCTAACAAAGAATTTAAAAATTCATTTCCCTTCAGTTTCTTTCCAAGCATTTTCCTGACACAAAAAATAAATGATAAACAAGACCTTCAATTAAATTATTCAA
Source organism: Ginsengibacter sp. (assembly GCA_039922575.1). Classification (GTDB taxonomy): domain Bacteria; phylum Bacteroidota; class Bacteroidia; order Chitinophagales; family Chitinophagaceae; genus Ginsengibacter. The sequence continues at coordinate 1,601 of JBDTEK010000349.1, read as the reverse complement.
GAAAAATAAACAGGCCAAATTTCTTTCAGCTAATTCCTTATTTTGATTTCAGTGATTCATTGAACATTAGCCGGGGTAATCCCGCCTTATTGCCAGAGTTCACCAATTTGTTTGAACTTTCGTATTCGCTCAATTTAAAAAATGGGAATAATATCATCGCAACTGCGTATTATAGAAATACAAACGACCTGATAACGAGATATCAGTACCGCGATAAAAATCCAAATCCTTCAAAAATTGATTCTATTTTCATTTCTTCTTATGAAAACGCGAATAGTTCCAATGCTTATGGTTTAGAGGTTACTGCCATCAATAAAATAACCAAATGGTGGAGCCTGACATCAAATGTAAACGTTTATAATTCTACCATTAACGGAAGCAATCTTCAAAATAACTTAAACAGCAAGCAACTGAGTTGGTTTGGAAAAATAAATAACACATTTACTTTGCCAAAAAATTATTCCATTCAGCTAACAGGCGACTACACCAGTAAAACCATATTGCCTCCGGCAAGAGGCGGTGGTGGTGGCGGAAGAATGTATGGAGGCGGAAACCTATCAACAGCAAACGGATATAGCGACCCGGTTTATGGATTTGATCTTGCATTTAAAAAGGATTTTTTGAAGGATAAATCTGCATCCGTATCTGTGAGTATGAATGATATTTTCAGGACAAGAGTTTACACTACACATTCCAGATCTGATTTTTCCAAAACAATATTTTCCATCCAGGATAATGAAAGAACAAGAGATGCCCAGGTAGTAAGATTAAACCTCAACTGGCGCTTTGGTAAATTTGATGTTTCATTATTTAAACGCAAAAATTTGAAAGCAGATCAGGAAGGCATGCAAAATGGCATGCAGGGTGTAAACCAATAATGTACCTGTTTTAAAAAACTTTTTTTAAAAAATTTAATGTCCCGCACTTTGCGGGATTTTTGTTTATTCTATTCTTAATGGCATGTAAATTGATTATTTGTTTTCATCACTAAAAAAAAATTTATGCAAAAGTTATTAACCAGGAAATTTTATATTTCTTTTTTCAGTTTGATCATGTTTACGCTCATTCAGGCCGTTGTACTGGCGCAGGACAGTAGCAGCACATCGTCGAGTTCCACTACTACTTCTACCTCTCAGCAAGGAACCACATCAATACAGCCGTGGATGTGGATAGTAGGCGGTGCGGTGCTCTTAATAATAATTATCGCCTTATTGCGCAGTGGTGGCAATTCCGGTGGAACTTCTTCTACGAGCGAAAAAGTTACTATCACAAAAACTACGGAATAATTTATTTGAGCAAGATGTATCATAATAAAGGTTGGCAAGTGCCGGCCTTTTTTTGTTTTATCCGACAGTCCAGCCTGCGGTATTGGTTGTTATATCGGAAGCGCTCATGCCAGCGAATTTTTTTTCCACATTGAAGAAAAATATACCAGCCCAAATTAACCCAATTTATCTCCGAAATAATTTCATACTATATTTGCGCGCCTTTATCAAAATCATTTGGTAAGGGAATATGAATCATTAAAATTCCCACAATATTTGGGAAACTAAATTTTGAAAAAATATGGCTTTAAAAGCTGGAATAGTAGGATTACCCAA
>JBDTEK010000348.1:0-9406 GCA_039922575.1 Ginsengibacter sp. | reverse complement strand
CAAACTCATAGAATGCCCACGCGATGCCATGCAAGGCTGGAAAACTTTTATTCCCACAAAAACTAAAATAGAATATATCAATCAGCTTTTGAAAGTCGGTTTCGATACCATTGATTTTGGAAGTTTTGTATCGTGGAAAACCATTCCTCAAATGGCGGATACTAAAGAAGTAATTGATAATTTATCTATAGAAAACAGTAACAGTAAATTATTAGCGATCATTGCAAACGTGCGTGGGGCAAGGGAAGCAGTGGAATCTGAAAAAATTAATTATCTTGGATTTCCTTTCAGCATCTCTTCTACATTTCAGATGCGAAATACCAACAGCACTATTGTAGAATCGCTGAAAAGAGTGGAGGAAATAAAAAATATCTGTGATAAGACCAAAAGAGAACTGGTAGTTTATATTTCAATGGCTTTTGGGAACCCTTACGACGATGAATACAATGAAAATATTGTTTTGGAATGGATAGAAAAATTGATAGATATGGGAATAAAGATCATCTCATTATCTGATACAGTCGGCGTCGCCCAGCCGTCCCAGATTTCTTCTTTGGTTAAAAAAGTGATCACTTCATTTCCTTCTGTTGAAACAGGAGTTCACCTCCATTCTACCAGGTTTCACTGGAAAAAGAAGATAGATGCAGCCTTGCAAAATGGTTGCTTTCGCTTTGATGGCGCTTTGAAGGGAATTGGAGGATGCCCGATGGCAAATGATAAATTAATCGGAAATATGGATTCTGAATTGATGATACCTTACTTTATAGAGAGAGGATTTTTAAAAAACATTGATATAGATGAATTGAAAAAAGCTACCGCAATGGCATCTCAAATATTTATTTAAAGTGGAATACTTTTTACCCTTTCAAATTCAATCTTTTCCTTTTAAATTTTCTTACCGGGATAAAATATTATTCATCGGTTCATGCTTTTCGGAAGAGATAGGAAATAAGATGCTCCAGTTAAAGTTTGATGTACTTCAAAATCCTAATGGAATTTTATATGATCCTTTAAGTATTTCAGATAGCCTACTTTATTTCATACAAAACAAATCATTTGATGAGACTGAACTTTTTCAGATGGATGGTTTATGGCATAGCTGGAAGCACCATTCCCTATTTTCCGGAATCAACAAAAAAGGTGTTTTAAAAAAAATGAATGATTCACAAATTAGGGCAAATCAATTCTTAAAAGAAGCAAAATTGCTGATAATTACTTTTGGTACTGCTTTTAATTATGAATTGAAAAGTACGCATCAGAAAGTAGCCAATTGCCACAAAGCGCCGGCATCTTTCTTTCAAAAAAAATTATTATCCACTTCAGAAATAATTTCTGAAACTTTAAATGTTCTCAAGGCGCTGGAGATATTTAATTCAAAATTAAAAATTATTTTTACTGTAAGCCCTGTAAAACATATAAAGGATGGAGTAGCAGAAAATACCCGAAGTAAAGCAAGATTGATAGAAGCTGTCCATTCTGTCGTTGAGCACAAGGAGAATACTTTTTATTTTCCATCTTATGAATTGGTAACAGATGTATTGCGTGATTATCGTTTTTATAAAAGTGATCTGGTACATCCCAATGAAACATCCGTCAATTTTGTGTTTGAGCAATTTTGCAATTCTTTGTTAGATGACGAAGGGAAGCAAATAATTGTTGAAATGCAAAAAGTTATTAATGCAGTGAATCACAAGCCTTTTTTTAAAGAGAGTGAAGCTCATAAAAAGTTCATAACTGCCCAATTAAGAAATATTCTAAACCTTGAAAAAAAGTATCCTTTTGTGGATTTATCAAGAGAGAAAATATTTTTTCAGGAATAAGTCAAACTAAATCTTCTGTTTTATCAGAATTTATATTCTTCATCCATATAGAGAATGCCTTTTTCAGGTATTTATTATTTCGATTTATAAGATTGGTACAATGTTTGAATGGGGGAGCATGAACTAAAAAATGTAAAATGAAAAATTTTAAAAACTCAATTTTTGCTTTAGGGGTTATTGCTTTTCTTGCAATGGGTTGCAACGCAACAAGGACTCAGAAAGGCGCTGTAATAGGCGGAACAGCAGGCGCGGTAGGGGGAACTATTATTGGAAAAGCTGCCGGTAATAAAACGTTAGGAACTATTTTAGGCGCTGTTATAGGAGGTGCTGCTGGAGCAATCATCGGCAGAGACATGGACAAACAGGCAGAAGAAATTAAAAATGATATTCCCGGTGCTAAAGTAGAAAGGGTGGATGAAGGGATTAAAGTAGAATTTAACGAAAAGATTCTTTTTGCTTTTTCTAAATCAGATTTAGGTGATTCAGCCAAAAAGAATTTAAATAATTTGGTAGATGTGCTTAATAAATATCCGAAAACAAATATTGAAATTCAGGGCCATACAGATAGCAGAGGCAGCGAAGAATACAATATGGGATTGAGTGAAAGACGCGCCAACTCTGTAGCAGATTATTTAAAAACCAGGGGAATTTTAGCGAGCCGGATTACTACGAAAGGTTTTGGTAAATCTGCGCCAGCGTATTCAAATGATACACCCGAAGGCCAGGCTCAAAATCGCCGGGTAGAATTTTTAATTACTGCTAACGACCAGATGAAAGCAGATGCGAAAAAACAGGCTGGAGAATAAAGAAAAATAATAACGCAGTAAAATAATAGAAATAATTATAGCAATTAAGTGTGAATATAAGCGGAATGCCTTTTAGGCATTCCGTTTTTCTTTAAGATTGATTCCGGTTTATTATTTTAATAATTGTTGCATTAGGTTATTTGCACCTGAATGGATTTGGCTATGAAAAAATGAGAGTATGACTGGTGTTATGGTAGGGCATTAATTTCTTCATTAAATTTAATTCCTTTAAGCTCTAACTCATTTAAAACCGGTTCATATATTTCAGAGATTACCGGAATGTGAATCCCGGTCAGATTTATTTTTTTTTGTAAAATCAATTTTGCTGCTATTCCTAATGGTAAGCCCACCGTTTTTGCCATTGCTGTATGTGCCCGGTCTTCGCCCTTTACAACCAGACAACTGCGCACTACTTTACTTTCATTATTGATAACATATTCAATTTCATGTAGCATTACTATCATATCCTTATCTGTTGCCTTCATCACCAAATTTTTTTCTAAAAGATACAAAAGTATAGAGGCTGAGTCTGGATTCTTTAATGGAATCTGTTCATTTTCGCGCATTCCCAGGTAATCAATTTGCTCAGTAAATTCTTCATTAAAATAATCTTTTCCGTCTAATACGATTTTTTCTTTTGAAAAAAATTCATTCTTCTTTAATTGAAACCAATCTGCAAATGTTTTGCAATCTTTTATTTTTTTATTATCGGAATTATTGGTGAAACCCATGTTCACAATTTTATTCCAACCGGTGCAATATGATGGATAACGCAAAGTAGTTCTTATAAAAGTTTGAACTCCATGAAGCTGATAAGTATTTAGATAATTCAATGAATCGCGGTTGGCATACCACGACAGAGGAAATAGAGTAGGGATATCAACTATGTTCTTTTCATTCTTAAAAATATCCTGGTATGAAATTTCAATAGTTTGATTATCCTGGAGAAAAATTGCGCCTGCATTTCCTGCCATCACTACATTCATAGGATTCCATGTTATTTTATAATGCCATGGATTATCATCGCTTTCAGGTGAAACCAATCCTCCGCAATGTGATTTAAAAGAGGTAATTTTTCCTCCTTCATTTTTTATTTTATGAATCATTCTCATTGCGCTCATGTGGTCAATTCCGGGGTCCAATCCCATTTCTCCAAGAAATAAAATTTTCTTTTTCTCAATTTCATTTCTCAGGGTTTCAATTTTTTCGTCAATATAAGAAGCTGTCAAAAGATTTTTTGAAAAATGAACACAATCTTTAGCCACTAAAAAATGGAGGTCGTGAGGCAACATAGAAATCACTACATCAGCTTTTGAAATGAGGCTGCCCCGTTTTTCTTCATCATTTATATCGATAGAAATTGCCTGGGCAGTTGAGTAATTTTTTATCTTTGATTGCGCTGATGCGAGGTTCGCATCACACACAATTAATTTCCAACTATTTTCGTCACTGCATCTGCCAAGGTATTCAATGAGTGAAGTAGTTGATTTGCCCGCTCCAAAAAGTAAGATCGTTTTCATTAAAATTGCTTTTGAAAAATAAAATATAGTATTGCAAAATTTACAATAAAATTTGTCTTAATTGCGAAAGGTATTTTAAAATGATTAAATAGTTCCTCACAAAATGTTGTAATGCAGAATTAATAACAACTCTCACCTTAGGTTCGGAAGAAACGTTTGCTGATTTTTTTTGAAATATGTTAGTGACACAAGGTCCCGCTGGGATTAAATGGGGACGGTTTACTATTGGTTCTATAGACTTTGCGAATAAAGTACTTAATTCTAATTATTTTTTTATTTTTTCTTATATTTCATTTCGGATGGTTCATTTTAATCTTTAAAAATTCAGGATGAAGAGTATCCACATTCTTCTTTATAAATGGTGATAAAAATTGTCATAATAATATAGATTTTTAGAGGAAAAACGCTCTTTAAAAAGTATATTTGCCAATAGTAAAAAATTATGGATACAATAGACGCAGAACTGCCTGAAAACGGCCAGCCGAGAGGCAGAATTATTCCTATTAACATTGAGGAGGAAATGAAATCAGCATACATTGATTATTCAATGAGCGTGATAGTAGGCCGTGCATTACCTGATGCGCGTGATGGCCTAAAACCGGTACACCGCCGCATACTTTTTGGTATGAATGAGATGGGAAATACCTTTAATAAGCCTCACAAAAAATCTGCACGTATTGTCGGTGATGTGATGGGTAAATTCCATCCTCATGGTGATTCATCTATTTATGGAACTATAGTAAGGATGGCGCAAGACTGGAGCATGCGCTATACATTGATTGATGGTCAGGGAAATTTTGGCAGCCAGGATGGCGATGACCCGGCAGCAATGCGATATACAGAGATCAGGCTTCAGCGAATTGCCGAATCAATGCTGCTTGATATTGAAAAAGATACGATAGATTTTCAATTGAATTACGATGATACCCTAAAAGAACCTACTGTATTACCTACCCGGATACCTCAGTTGCTTTTAAACGGATCTAGTGGCATAGCAGTAGGAATGGCTACCAACATGCTTCCGCATAATTTAATTGAAGTTTCGGACGCATGTATTGCTTTTATCGAAAACAGGGAAATAACTATTGATGAACTGATTAAAATTGTAAAAGCACCGGATTTTCCAACCGGCGGTATTATTCATGGATACGAAGGAGTAAAGCAGGCGATGCATACAGGCCGCGGCAGAGTAATTTTGCGTGGAAAAGTGATGGTGGAAGCAACTAAAACCGGCAGAGAAAAAATTATTATTACTGAAGTTCCTTACCAGGTAAACAGAGATGCACTCACCGAAAAGATCGGCCATCTCATCAACGATAAAATTATTGAAGGCGTATCTGATGTAAATAATGAAAGTAATAATAAGGAAGGAACCAGAATTGTTTTGGACCTTAAAAAAGATACTATTGCACAGGTAGTTATCAATCATTTATATAAGCACAGCGAATTACAGACTTCATTTGGAATTAATAATGTTGCGCTGGTAAAAGGAAGACCACACATATTAAATATAAAAGACCTTATTCGGGAGTTTGTTGATTTCAGGCATGAAGTAGTAATAAGAAGAACCAAATTTGAATTGAAAAAGGCTCAGGAAAGGGCTCATATTTTAGAAGGATTTTTGATAGCGTTAGATCATCTTGATGAAGTGATTGCATTGATAAGAAGATCAGCAACTCCGGATATTGCCAAAGAAGGTTTGGTGGCTAATTTTGCAATGAGTGAAATACAGGCAAAATCGGTACTTGAATTGAGATTGCAACGCCTTACCGGAATGGAGAGGGAAAAAATTAGAGAAGAGCATGCTGAAGTGATGAAACTGATTGAAAAATTGAATGAAATTTTGGGAGATGAAGGCTTACGCTTTCAAATTATTAAAGATGAAATAGCAGAGATAAAAGATAAGTTTGGCGATGAAAGAAAAACAGAAATTGTTTATCTCGCTGATGAAATGAGCATGGAAGATCTCATTGAAGAAGAAGATGTAGTAGTTACTATTTCGCATTTAGGATATATAAAGAGAACGTCAGCTACAGAGTACCGTCAGCAGCGCAGAGGCGGAAGGGGAGCAAGAGGAAGTAAAACGAGAGAAGAAGATTATATCGAGCAACTATTTGTGGCTTCTACGCATCATACTCTTTTATTTTTTACTGAAAAGGGAAGATGTTTTTGGCTGAAGGTTTATGAAATTACTGATGGTGATAAACAAAGTAAAGGCAGAGCAATACAGAACTTAATTCAAATTCCTGCTGACGATAAAATAAGGACGATTATTACAATTAAAAATTTGCAGGATGAAGAATATATTAATAATCACTATATTGTATTGTGTACCAGGAGGGGGATTATTAAAAAGACCCGCGTAGCAGATTTTTCCAGGCCAAGACAAAATGGAATTAATGCAATTGGCATAAATGAAGGCGATCAGCTTTTGGATGCATGTCTTACTGATGGAAAACAAAATATAATGATGGCAATTAAGAGCGGCCGTGCTATCAGGTTTCCGGAAGAAAAAGTACGGCCAACAGGAAGAGGAGCAATAGGTGTTTTTGGCATTACCGTTGATTCTAACAATGATGAAGTGGTTGGTATGATTTGTGTAAATACAAATGACCCTGAAGTAAGTGTGCTGGTAGTGAGTGCAAAAGGCTACGGGAAAAGAACAGCAGTAGAAGAATACCGGATCACAAACAGAGGAGGAAAGGGCGTAAAAACAATAAATGTTACCGAAAAAACAGGTTCGTTAATTGGGTTGTTAAATGTTAATGAAACGCAAGATTTAATGATCACCTGCAAATCCGGTGTCACTATTCGCACATCAATTGCGTCTATACGTGAAGCGGGAAGAGCCACTCAGGGAGTGAAGTTAATAAAATTGGATGATGGTGATGAAATAGCAGCTATTACAAATATGAATGACAGAGAAATTGGTGAAGATGAAATTACTGATGAAAATGTGGCTGTTAAATCGGAAACTGAAGGTGATTTTCCGTTAGAATTGGAAGACAAATCTGATATTAAAATAGTAAAAGAGGAAGAAGAAACCGGATTAGATAACCCCGAAAGCGAATCAGATAATGAATTGGAAAATGATGATGAAAATCTATAATTAATAAAAATCAAAAAAATGAAAAAAATAGTTTTACCGATTTTATTTACATGCCTCGTTTCGTTCACTTTTGCGCAAACTTTAAAAAAGGCAACTTCCTATTTAGACGAAAAAAATTATGAAAAAGCCAAGACTGAAATTGATGCTTTTTTAGCGAAAACTCCAACGGATATGGAAGGCATTTATTTGAAAAGTAAAATTTATTCAAAAATTGGTGACAGCGCACAATTAAGAAGCCTGGTAAGCGGCGATGCAAGAGAAGAAGCATTGGAAGCTTTCAAGAAGGCGATTGCCGATTCTGCTAATATGAAAGTGAAATTGATGATTATGAAAGATAATTATCAACCCGTGTTTGCAGTTTATTCAAGCTATTATGAAGATGCCGCGAAAGCCTTTAATGACGCGGCATCAGCGGGCGATAAAGCAGGTTTTGCAAATGCCATGGATTTGTTTATCAAGGCTGATAAAGTAGGCCAATATATTGGCCAGAACAAATGGGCCAATATTGGGCAAGTAGATACCACCTTAGTTTTGAACATTGGGAAATCTGCACTGAACGCCGGGAAGAATGATGTGGCGAAAGAATATTTTTCAAAATTGGCAGACGCAGGAATTAGTGGTACGCAGGGAAAAACAGATGAAAGTTTTGAGGTGCCTTACCAATGGTTGGTGCTTCACTATAAGGAGGCAAAAGATTCTGCAAATATGAATAAATATGCCGCACTTGGGAAAAAGTTTTATCCTAAAGATGATTATTTTGATTTTGTATTGATGGATTATTACAGGGAAAATAAAAATATGCCGAGCCTTTTCAAAACGTATGATGAGTTGGTAACGAAACATCCTGATAGCATTCACTACCATTTTAATTACGCTAACGATATTTTTGGTTATTTGTATAACAGCGATGAAGGCGTGGTGGTAACTAATAAAGAAAGTCTATTAGGTACGCTTCATTCAGAATTAGATAAAGCGATAAAACTGAGTCCGAATGATGTAAATACGAATTGGCTTTACTCCCAATATTTTTACAACCAGGGAATAGTAACCCGCGACCAGGCCTTGAAAATTAGAAGCACCAAACCGGAAGATGTTAAAAAGAAGGCAGATTTGAATGCGCAGGCAAAAGCAAGTTTTAATGAAGCAATCCCTTATGCGGATAAAGCGCTTACAGAACTGGAAGCAGTTTCGAAAAAATCAGATAAATCGCGTTATAAATCAATAGTAAATCTGATGCAAAATATTTATCAAAGTTTGGAGCAAAAGGATAAATTAAAACTTTATCAGGATAAATATGACAGCGCGGATAAGAAATTTGCGGCAGAATAATTTCGATCACAAATTTTTAATTTAAAATAATTAGCCCCGGAATATTTCCGGGGTTTTTGATGGGAGTGTGCTCAATTACTTTTCCAGCAGCACCATGAAAAAAGAAAGAGATAATATGCTATTGCGTTTAACTCTATTTAACATAATATAAATTATAGGAAAAAATTTTTTTTCTTTTTCAGTTGGTATTTTAAGGAAAATGAACAATATCGGGCCTTGAAGACACTCCTACAAATCTCTCACAGTTCAAAATTTTTATTTTATTACTTTGAATTTTGAAAGTACAAGAAATGCCGGTTTTAAAAAAAGTAGCTTCTTTTGTGTGTTATTGAGGAGGAAATTTTTTATAAATTTCGCTACGCTGCTTAATGGTAATAATAATTACGGAGGGAGTTTTTAATTCAATTCCCATTCGCCAATCTCCTAAACTGATCCTATAATACTCCTTATCCTTTTTTTTGACTTGCATGAAATCAACGCCAGATTTATTGAGATTTTCAGCAGACCTCAATTTATCTAAAACAGTATCAGCAGAAGTGAAAATATGTTTTGGAACTTTGCGTAAATCTTTTAAGCATTGCTTCCTGATGATTACTTCCATGTCGCTATTTCCGCTTTATATTCATCATAAGTAATGGTTTCATCATTCTCCCTGCTTTTCATTATTTCAAGCATAATAAAATCTTCTACATCTCCGTTATCAACGATTTTCAGCAATTTTTCAACTTCATCGGCTGACCAGCTACCCCGTTGTTTCTTTACAGAAAAATTTTGCGCTTTCATCCCAAGTTTCTTTGCAATAAAATCATTCCTATACCCTGA
>JBDTEK010000347.1:0-14557 GCA_039922575.1 Ginsengibacter sp. | reverse complement strand
CAATACAATGACAAATAAAATTAGTTCATATAATTTAGAACAGTGAATAAACATTGGGAAATGTATCTAAAAGAAATCGTCTGGCGAATGTCTCCCGAACCTAAAATTAACTGTATCATAAATCACCACCTTTTTCCATAAATGCGAACACTCTTCAATAAATTTTAAATGGATAGGATCGGTTTGATAATTATCATGGTCTTCTTTACTTTTAAATAACAATAACTACGATACAGAGTATGAATTATCTATTACATCGCGGTTAGTATCCGCCGGTATTCCCATTTGGAAAGAATGGATAGTGTTTACTTTAGAAAGCCTTTCTAATCCTTTAATCAATAGTTTTCGATCCTCCACTTTTCGGGTGTCGTTAGGCAAAAAAAATACATGATGGATGAAGCCGTTTTTTTCAATGAACCTATTTTATAATTAGTGGTTAAAGGAATTTTTTAAAATAAACTTTGGAAAAATAGAAATAATTAATAAATGCTATCCAGGCATTTTTTGCGAATGAAATTCAAATTGCATTACGCTTAAAAGTTGGTAATCCCGGAGAAAGTTTCAAGCTTTGGGATAAACTTATGATTAGCAACCTTTACGTTTTTCAAAAAAATAACAAAATGTAAAGACATACGAAATTGAAAGAGTGTCGTTATATTTCTTACTTTGTAGTTCTTATTGAAAACTATTCATATGAAAAACATTTCTGAAAAGCACTTCATGGCGTGCTTGTTACTTGCTGTGTTTTTTGGCTCATACCTTCCGTCTTGTCAAAAAAATTTTAAAGATACAGCGCCTGCAATAACCAATAATAGCTCAAAACAATTGTCTGATGCTGATTCTTTAAAGTACCTGATGTATAGGATCATGCAGGTTAGTTATGTGAATGGCGGACGAGATTCTTCAAATAATTTACCAACGTATTACTGGTATAACCAGGTTCCTAAATTGGACCCGTTAAGTTCAGCTTATGATTCTGCTGATATGTTGTTAGGAAATATGAAGAATTATGCAATTAACCAGGCTACAGGAAATCCTTATGATAAATATAGCTTTCTTGATCATGGAGAAGTGGCAGGGGAGATTCAACAAGGAGTGGCGGGTGACCTCGGTATGGAAATAAGCTATGCGAAAGATCAGGCTAACAACTACTTTTTATATGTATTGTCTACCGATAAAAACTCTCCTGCCGGACTTGTGGGTGTTAACCGCGGCTGGCAAATTACCGCTATAAACGGAAATAATAATGTTGGTTATGATGGTGGTTCCGGCCCAAATGTAACAAGAGTAATCAATGCAGTGTACAAAGACGCACAGGCTTCGTTTACATTTAAAAAGCCAGATGGTACTTTAGTTACCCAATCTCTTTCAAAAGCTGTTTATCAGATCAATCCAATATTATTCGATTCTGTTTATAATGTATCAGGTAAAAACGTGGGTTATTTTGTATTTAATACATTTTCGAGTGTAACTAACAATAATGCGCCAACAATAACAAAACAAGAATTAGACAGGGTCTTTTCTAAATTTCAATCTGCAGGAATTTCTTCACTAATAGTTGACTTAAGATATAATCACGGCGGATCTGTAGCCACCGCAGAATATTTGGATGGCCTGATAGCGCCCGCATCCGTAAAGGGAAAAGTAATGTACAATTACTTGTATAATGATAGATTGACTGCAAATTTAAGACAAGCGGGTTTACAGGATAAAGTACTTTTTAGTGGCGGAGGAAATCTTCAGTTAAATCATGTCTTTTTTATCGGAAGAAGCGGTACCGCATCGGCGAGTGAATTAACGCTCAATAATCTGAAACCTTACATGGATGTAAAATTGGTAGGCGATACGACATATGGTAAACCTGTTGGTTTCTTTTCATTTCATATTACTGATTTTGATGCGGCCGGCAATGAGAAAAGCCTTGCAGACCTGTATGCTATCAACTTTGAAACCAGGAACGCGAACAACCAGGGCGGATACTTTAATGGATTGATTCCTGATGCTCTTGCATCAGATTATATTAATGTACCATGGGGTAATACAGCCGATGATCACCTGGTTAAGATTTTTAAATATATATCAACTGGCGCTTATGCCAGGGTTTCATCATCAGAAAGAATGGCGAAAGATCCATCATTACGTTTGTCTGTTCCATCTACTATTCCTTCACTACGTTTTAATGGGATGGTAGATTACAGAATAAGCAATCAGATAAAAGAAGCCGCAAAAAGGAAAATGAAATAGATATAATCAACAAGGGGTAAATTAGTGAGTTTTTCAAATTAAATAATCTACTGTTTTTTTTCCTGGGATGGTAAAACGAAAAACAATATCAGTATTGAGCACCAACACTCAACATAATTGAGAAAAACTTCGGTGTTGCGAGGAACGAAGTAATCTCCCGAAGTTTTATGGTAATCCTGACAATTATATTTATGTGCTTAACCAATTCAAAAATCTGGAAAAAAGTAAAGGGAATAATCTAATAAGGTTGGAAAGCATATTGTAAAATTTCTCTACTAAGGTTAAAGAAAAAGTCTATGCTTATTCTCTTTGTACAATGGGGTTATATTTAAAGGCCAGATAGAAAAAATCTGTTTGAAATCATATTTTTTAGAAATTCTTAAGAAAAGTTTTAATCGCATCTTCCCAAACCTTAATAGAGATAGGTAAAATTTATAGAACAACTTTATTAGATTATTAAAATAAAGTTGAAGGCTTTAGACTCAAAGCTCAACCCAATCTTTCTTTAATATCGAGATTAAATTTTCTTGCATAATCTTTTGCCACATCATACCCCGCATCCGCATGGCGTATAATTCCTATGCCGGGATCGTTTCGTAACACACGGGCAAGCTTAGTCTCAGCTTCATCAGTACCATCGGCTACTATTACCATTCCGGCATGAATGCTGTAACCCATGCCCACTCCGCCACCATGATGCAAGCTTACCCAGCCAGCTCCTGCGGCTGTATTTACCAACGCATTTAAGATAGGCCAATCGGCTACCGCATCGCTTCCGTCAAGCATAGATTCGGTTTCTCGATTCGGACTGGCAACTGAACCTGTATCCAAATGATCACGACCAATGACAATAGGCGCTTTTACCTTGCCGGTTCTTACTAATTCGTTAAAAGCCAATCCGGCCCTTTCTCTTTCTCCCTGACCTATCCAGCAAATACGTGCCGGTAGTCCCTGGAAAGCTATTTTCTCCTGTGCCATTTTTATCCATCTTACCATGCCTTCATTTTCAGGAAATAATTCCATCATAACGGTGTCGGTTACACGAATATCTTCAGGATCGCCACTCAATGCAGCCCATCGAAACGGGCCCTTCCCTTCACAAAAAAGAGGACGGATGTATGCAGGTACAAAACCGGGAAAGTTAAACGCATGCCGGGCTTCGGTTTCATTTTCACCTTCCTTTAATGCTTGTTCATAAGCGCGGGCGCGCAGGTTGTTACCATAATCAAAAGTAACAGCACCGCGTTTTTGTAACTCGCGCATAAGATCCACATGCAGCTTCATGCTTTTATAAGAAAGATCTGTATATTTTTTGGGATCATTTTTTCGCAATTCATTTGCTTCTTCCAAAGAAATGCCATGTGGCACGTAGCCCACCAATGGATCGTGAGCAGAGGTTTGATCCGTTAAAATATCCACCTTAATATTTTTTTCGATCAATCTTTTCAATAGATCTACTGCATTGCAATGCACCCCTATACTACAAGCTCTGCCCTCCTCTTTTGCGTTCAGGGCTTTGCCAATCGCTTCATCAATATCTTCTATTATTTCATCCAGGTATCTCGTTTTAATTCTCTTTTCCATACGGTCTCTATCTACTTCAGCCGCAAGGCATACCCCATTATTCATGGTGATAGAAAGAGGCTGGGCACCGCCCATACCACCGAGTCCTGCTGTTACACTCAAAGTGTTTTTTAAGGTATTATTGAAATGTTTTTTGGCAATGGCGCTAAACGTTTCATAGGTTCCCTGTACTATTCCCTGGCTGCCTATGTATATCCATGAACCCGCCGTCATTTGCCCGTACATCATCAAACCTTTTTTTTCCAGTTCATCAAAATGTTCCCATGTGGCCCACCTGGGTACCAATTGTGAATTTGAAATTAATACCCGTGGTGCATTTGAATGAGTTTTCAACATAGCAACTGGCTTACCGCTCTGAATTAAAAGGGATTCATCATTTTCCAAATCTTTCAGGGCCTTTATGATGAGATCGAGACTTTCAAAATTTCTTGCCGCTTTTCCCCTTCCGCCATAAACAATTAATTCATCCGGGTTTTCGGCCACTTCCGGATTAAGATTGTTCAACAACATTCGTAAAGCCGCTTCCTGTGTCCAACCTTTGCAGCTAATCTGAGTGCCTGTGGGGGTTTTATATTTTACAGGATCGTATTTCCTTATATTTTTCTCTTCTATCATTATTTTCTTTTTATGATGAATATTATTTTTAGATTTCCGGGGATAAATGAAGCAACAAAAATAAGGGAGTCATTTTTTTTTATTGCTTCCAAAATTATTCAAATAAAAGGTTCTTTTGTAAATTTAGTGGGATAGTGTTTTTATATTCTCCAATAAAAACTGTCTAAACCTTAGTGGACCTATATATAATTGGAAGAGTTTTCTTTTTTGCAGTTATGGTAACATGGCTCCGCAGCCAAACACTAGTCCAAACTAAAAGCCCGTAAACGTACACCAGGTGTATCAAAAGCGAACACTGTAAAATTAGAATCAATTATAAAGTTCTGATTTTCAGGTAATTCTATTGCGGCATTATGTTGGATTAAGCTTTGATCCGTAAGCGGGATACTTCTTACTGTTAACTCATAGCTGATGTCTGATAGCTGAAAATTAAATCATTAAACAATAAACATGATCTCTTTAAAAAAAATCTACAAATGGTATAACACTGGTGTCAACCGTACTTTTATTTTAAAAGATATTAACCTTGATGTAAATGAGGGTGAATTTATTTCCATTATGGGCCCGTCAGGATCGGGCAAATCTACTTTGCTGAATATCATAGGAATGTTAGATGAACCTAATGAGGGCTCTTATGATTTTATGGGTAAAAATGTTTTTTCTCTTAAAGAAAAACAGCGCTCTGAAATCTTCAAGAAACATATTGGCTTTGTATTTCAGGCTTATCATTTAATTGATGAATTAACGGTTTATGAAAATATAGAAACGCCACTGATTTATCAGAATATTAAAGGAAGTGAAAGAAAAGGTATGGTAGCGGATATATTAGATCGCTTTCAAATCGTAGGGAAAAAAGATCTTTTTCCAAACCAGCTTTCCGGCGGTCAACAGCAATTAGTTGGTATCGCCAGGGCGGTAATTGTAAAGCCAAATTTGATTTTGGCGGATGAACCCACGGGGAATTTAAATTCAAAACAGGGGGCCGAAATAATGGATTTATTCAAACATTTAAATGAAGAAGGTGTAACAATTATACAGGTTACTCATTCTGAAAAAAATGCGGATTATGGATCGAGGATCATTAATTTATTAGATGGAAGAGTAGAGGTATGAGCCGTTGGAAGTTGACAGAAGACAGAATGCAGTTGGTAGAAGGCAGTTGTGTCAATTAAGAAAAGATAACAGGCAATTGGGATTTAAAAAGAGAATCAAAAAGCCCTGAAAGGACGATATATCTTAAGATAGGGCAACGACCTGTTATTGGGGAAAAGGAAGAATTTTTAAAAGAAAAATTAAAAGAAAAATTAAAAGAAAAATTAAGAAATTGAAAATAATAATTATGAAACCGTTTTTTTTAATGATCACTTTTTTATCATGCACATTATATGTAAACGCACAGAACAAATTGACACTGAAGCAGGCAATAGAATTGGGAATTAAAAATAATCTTGCCGTTAGCCAGTCTGAATTGCTAATGGAAAAATCAAATATTAATTTAAAACAATCAAGGGAAAACAGGTTGCCCAATCTGAATGCCAGCGCCAGCCATGGTTATAACTATGGAAGAAGTATTGACCCTTTTACCAATTCATTTATAGATCAAAAAGTAGGCTACGCCAATTATGGGGCGAGCAGTAATATTTTATTGTTTAATGGATTCTCTTTGCAAAACCAGATCAACTCAAATAAATTGGGATATGAGGCATCCGTAATGGAATTACAACAGGCAAAAGATAATCTTACCATTAATATTATTCTTGCCTACTTGCAGGTGTTAAGTGCACAAGATGTTTTAAATCAATCGCGGGATTTTGTAACGGTAACAGAAAAGCAGGTTGACAGGCTTGGTATTTTAAATGAATCGGGCGCAGTGTTGCCATCAAATTATTATGACCTGAAAGGCCAATTGGCAAATGATCAAATTGCGGTAGTAGATAACATGGCCGCATTGGAAACTGCCAAAGTAAACCTGGTGCAGCTTTTAAATATTCCGTACAATAAAACCCTTGAGATAGAAAGAATGCCGGAAGATCAATTTGATTTAGATTATTCAGATACTCCTGGTAAGATCTATGAAACCGCTTTACAAAAATTTGCTCAAATAAAGGCCGTGAATCTCCGTACCAAAAGCGCTGAGAAAAATATTAGTTCTATAAAAGGACAATTATTTCCCACTCTTTCTATTGGTGGTAATATTAATACCAATTATTCCAGTGTGGCTACGCGCGATTACTTTTTAAACACAACAGAAATGCCTTCAACAAATTATGTACTGGTAAATGGTTCGCAAATTCCGGTGATCGTAAAACAGAATAATTACAGTACTCAAAAAATCACTTTTGGGAATCAGTTAGGTAACAATTTATTTTCAACAATAAACGTAGGATTAACCGTGCCGTTATTTAATGCAGGGCGGGTAAGAAACCAAATTAAACTGGCAAAAATTGACTTAAAAAATGATGAATTGGTTGAGAATAACACTAAAATCCTTGTACAGCAATCAATTGAGCATGCGTATGTGAATTTAATTTCGTCTCAGGAAAAATATAAATTATTGCTTGACCAGGTGAATTCTTTCTCAGAATCTTTCCGTACCTCAGAGATCCGGTTTAACGCAGGCGCTATAACATCTGTTGATTATTTAATTGCAAAAAATAATCTCAACCGTGCGCAAAGCAATCTGATCATTTCAAAATATGATTTTGTTTTGAGGGAAAAAGTATTGGATTATTACCAGGGGAAATCATTGTGGTAACGTTTTTCGGCCAATCATTAAACCTTTTCTACGCAACTCAACTTTTTGAAATGCATAAATGTCCAACCAGTTATATATTGGAATACCAGCAGATTTAGGGAAGGCTTCAACATTTCAAATACCTTCATTTTCTAAACTTTGTAAGGCACACTTCCTAAATCAAAAGTCATATTCCTCAAATGATTCCTGACTCTAAATACTTAATTTGTTCAATTGCCTAATCATTTTATTTTCTTTTTCAAAGATTTAAAAAGCTTAGAAACCTAAAACCTGAAGCCTAAAACCGATGTCTTATTTTTAAATGATGTTGAGTATAACTTGTAATAAAGTACTTTTATTTTTCTGTAAAAAAAATAATTGCATACTTTTTCCATGGATCATATAGATATTCATCCTTCTGATACTGCTATAAGAACTACTCTGCTTGGTATTGCGGTTAGCGTGGTACTTATATTTGTGAAAGGCATATCGGGGCACCTGGGTCACTCTTATGCGTTGATCGCCGATGCTACAGAATCCGGCGCTGATATATTAAGCTCAGGTTTGCTATGGATAGGATTGCGTATTGCTTTAAAAAAACCAGATAAAGAACATCCCTACGGACATGGGAAAGCAGAACCCCTCGCGGCCATTGCTGTTTCTCTTTTTTTAATTTTGGCTGCAGTTTGGATTGGATATAATGCTATCAATTTTATAGGGACGCCTCATTTAGCACCAAAGAGTTTTACTTTATGGGTGCTCTTGATTGTAATTGCGATTAAAGAAATGATGTTTCGTTATGTGTATTCGATCGGAGTAAAAATAAACAGCCAGGCTGTGAAAGCCGATGCACAACACCACCGCAGTGATGCTATTACATCTGTTGCAGCATTTATCGGGATTTCAATAGCGATTGTGGGTGGCAAAGGATACGAAGGCGCAGATGATTGGGCTGCAATAGTGGCTTCTGTTCTTATTTTTTATAATGCCGTTGTGATACTCAGGCCGGCTATGGCAGAAATTATGGATGCTGCTCCGTCCAATGAAATAGTACAAAAAGTAAAAGATATCGCAGCCGCGATACCGGAAGTAAAAGGAATAGAAAAGTGCTATGTGAGAAAGATGGGCTTCGATTATATTGTGGATATACATATTGAAGTAGATGGTGCTGAAACTGTAACAGAAGGCCACCGTATTGCTCACGCTGTCAAGGATGCCATTTTAGATAGTGATTTGAGGGTTTTGAATGTTTTGGTGCATGTAGAGCCATATACAAAGTAATAATGGCCAAAAAGGGGCTGGTTTTTTATAAAAAATTGATCAAAGTGTGAGCCACGCAAAAATTATCACAATCGCGTTTGTTACAGAAGGAAAAGTATTTTAAACCTTCATTTTCTGTATCCGCACCGCGTTTAATACCGCTAATAAAGCAACCCCAACATCAGCAATTACTGCTTCCCATAAATTGGCTACACCACCAGCGCCAAGTATCAATACAATTGCTTTTATCGCCATGGCAAGTCCAATATTTTGCCAGACAATATTTCGCGTAATCTTTCCGATTCTAATGGCGGAAACTATTTTTGACGGTTGGTCATTCTGAATTACCACATCTGCAGTTTCAATTGTTGCATCGCTGCCCAGTCCGCCCATTGCTATTCCCACATCTGCCAGAGCTACTACGGGCGCATCGTTTACACCATCACCTACAAATGCAATGTGTTTACCCTCTTTTTTTATATCCTGCACTTTTTCTACTTTTCCTTCGGGCAGCAAATCGCCATAAGCCTCATTAATACCAAGCTCTTTTGCTACTTCATCCACTACTGCCTGTTTATCGCCGGAAAGCATTATAGTTCTCAAGTTGAGCTTGTGCATTTCTTTAATGGCCGCAGCTGCATCTTCTTTTATTTCGTCTGCGATGGTGATATAACCGGCATAGATATTATTTATCGCTACGCACACCACTGTAGCTACAATGTTCTCTATTTCGGATGGAAATACGATGTCGAATTTTTTCATCAACTTTACATTTCCGGCTAATATTTCTTTGCCATCAATTGTACCTTTTAATCCATGCCCGGGTATTTCTTCCACATCTTTTGCAGAAGGGTAGCTAATAGTTTCTCCGGCATATTCAACCACCGCCTTGCCAACCGGGTGTGTTGAGTTTTTTTCGAGTGAAGCAGTAAGTCTTACCAGTTCTTTTTCATCTATGCCAACAGGTACAATTTTTTGCACTTTAAATACGCCCTTAGTAAGCGTTCCGGTTTTATCCATCACCACTGTGTTCACCTTTGTCATTACATCCAAATAATTTCCACCTTTAAATAATATTCCGTTCCTTGATGCGAGTCCGATGCCACCAAAATATCCTAAAGGAATAGATATCACCAAGGCGCAGGGACAACTGATCACCAGAAATACCAATCCACGGTACAGCCATTCATCAAACACATAATCAGCTACAAATAACCAGGGAATTAATACCAGCGCCATGGCAAGAAAAAATACTATTGGTGTGTAAACTTTTGCGAACCGGGAAATAAATAACTGTGTCTGTGATTTTCGGGCAGTAGCATCCCTCACCATTTCTAATATTTTACTAAGCTTACTATCTTTAAATAAGGCGGTCACTTTTACTTCTGAAACAGTATTCAGATTGATCATGCCGGCCAATACCTGTTCGCCTTTATACTTCGCATCAGGCCTGCTTTCACCTGTAAGTGCGGAAGTGTTGAATGTTGAATGTTGGGATATAAGCTCTCCATCAAGCGCAACTTTCTCCCCATGTTTTATTTGTATTATTTCATTCAATTGTACGGTTGATGAATGAACTCTTTCAATTTGCCCATTTCTTATCACATTTACTTCATCGGGACGTATATCCAATAGTGCTTTAATGCTCGCTTTGGCCCTTCGTACCGCTGAATCCTGAAACCATTCCCCAATAGTATAAAAAACCATTACGGCAACGCCTTCAGAATACGCACCAACGTAAAATGCGCCGATTGTAGCCAGGCTCATCAATACAAATTCATTAAAAATATCGCCTTTTACGGCTCTACGGAAAGCCATACGCAGTACGCTAAAGCCCGCCAATAAATAGGCAACTACATTTAAAGAAAAAGCTATCGGTTTGGGAAGTGTTATGTCAAAAAAATATTTAGTTACAAGTAATGCAGCAAGAATGAGTAATGCTGCCATCAAATTCCAATGCTGTATCCATGCCGGCTTATCAGAAATTAGATCAGCACCGTGATGGTGGCCATCATCATTTGGATGGTCATGATCGTGATTAGGCTTGTTATTGTCTGAATGTAATAAATGCAGTTTATTATCAGTAACTGTTGCGGGACTGTCTAATTGCAAACTTATATCATCACTTTGCGGGTTATTATTCATAAAGATTAATATCTTATGAACACAAAGTTATCACGGAAGCCCGTGCAACACTATTGCATAGTTTCACGGCTGCATTTATCACAAATTCCTTTGGCAATCAAATTAAATTCATGAGAATTGAACCCGTTTGGAAGTTGAATTACAGGAATTTTATTACGGGGCAAACAAAAGGTCTCTTTGCAATGGGTGCAATAAAAATGTACATGTAAATCGTGATGCAAACCTTCTTTGCATTCATCGGCACATAACGCATATTTAGTTGCGCCGGTGCCATCCTGAATGTTATGTATCAATCCCTTTTCTTCAAAAGTTTTGAGCGTCCGGTATAGAGTAGTTCTATCAGAATGATGAAATTCTTTCTCCAGGTCTGCAAGGCTGTTTGCGGTTGTTTGTTTTAATAAAAATTCGAAAACCAGCAAGCGCATAGCCGTAGGACTAATTTGTTTTGCGATGAGCATATTTTCCAATTCTTTATTCATCGGTTTTATATTGAAAAAGCTATTCTTTTTATTTCTAAAATTTTACATCTGTTTGCTAATGCAAAGATATAATTATGTAGGTGGTTTTTGATTATAGGGGTTAGAGGTTGCCAACCTTGAAAAAAATGTTTGTAAATGTCGGAATGGAGTTTTTAAAGTGGGCAACCTTTTGCTGGCAAGGGATTATATAAATAAGGGCATTCGTTGTAATTGTATTTCTCCTGCAAGAGTACATACTCCATTTGTAGATAATTTTTTTAAAAAAAATTATCCCGGAGAGGAAAAGGAAATGTTTGAAAAATTATCAAAAAGTCAGCCGATAGGTAGAATGGCAAGCCCGGAAGAGATTGCCTCCCTGATCTTATTTTTGTGTTCTGATGAGGCATCTTTTATTACCGGATGCGACTACCCGATTGATGGTGGATTTATTAAATTAAATAATTAAAAAAATAATTATTTGCAGACAGGTAAGCCGGAAAATACTTTCACTTTTAGCGTCTTTAATGGTAGACGAAAGGATTTGACAAGAGAATGGGCAGTAGAATATACAATATTCGCATTAGTGCCATTATAGTAGCAGAATCATGGACACCAAAATATGCCAGATGGATGCGTGAATTCCGTTTGCCAAAGAAAAATTAAATGAAATTATCTCAGGGATGTTACCTGGTAACCGGATGGCTTCGCTGCAAGAAATTGGCAACATTGCTGTTTTCCTTTTGTCGGGAAGATCGGATCATACTTCAGGCAATTGATTTATGCAAATGATAGTTATGTTTGTGCTGTTGGCGCCTTGTAAAATATTTTTGTATAACCCTTCTAAAAATATTATTAAAAATTACAGGTTATAGAATGTGAAAATAACTCCTCTTTTTAATTTTTTTTTTACAATTCAATTCCAATTTTCTTCATCAGTATAGATGCGTTTAAACTGGTGCAGATACCGGGTTTAAGCTGGTAATCGAAAAATAATTCATCATTGCTTACCTGCACATCGAAGTGAAAGTTTAATATGCTTTCAGAGAAGTTTTCTTTTAATTGAGCCAGTTCCAGATCGTGCGTAGCAATAATGGCTGCGGCCTTCTTTTTTATCAATTGTTTTATTAATGCACTGGAGCCGGTATGCCTGTCTAATGAGTTGGTACCTCTTAAAATTTCATCGAGCAGAATAAAAACCTTTTCCCCTGCATTCACTTTTTCAATAATGGTCTTTAATTTTTTTAATTCAGCATAAAAAGTAGAGGTGCTTTCTTCCAAATTATCTGTGATACGCATGCTGCTTATAACTTCTACGTATGAAACTCGAAAAGCGGTAGCACATACCGGCGCGCCGCCCATAGCCAAAACAACATTTACACCAATGCTTCGCAAATAAGTACTTTTGCCAGCCATATTGGAACCTGTTACCAGCATGAGCTTACTGTTATCAGGTATATCAATAAAATTATTGACACGTTTATTTATGGGAATAAGCGGATGGCCGATCTCCTTTCCTTCGATTGAGAAATATTCCGAAACTACATCGGGAAAAACCCATCCTGGATTATTGAAATATAGTATTGCGAAACTGCTTAGAGCCTCAAAATGAGCCAATGTGTCAAACCATATATCGAGCGTTTCTTTTTGGGCCGATTTCCATTTTTCAAGATCAAGAACCTGTTGCAGGCTCCATAAAAGTAATGGATTCAAAGTAAGCAGGAAAGCGAGATTATACCTTAAATCGAGCCTGTCGAGTATTTTTTTTATATCATGAATATTCTCTGATGCTTTTTTATTTTTTTCAATAAAAGCAGATTGCATTTTTTTTAATAAAGGGCTTTCAAAGTCCTCATTTTCTATGTGTGCAATGCTTGATGAGAGTGTGTCTAATTCATCTGCAATTTTTGATAATTTCTCATGGACTGGCGCCACTACTTTATTGATCTGGTAAGCGATAACGAGAAAAATAAACAGTGATGCGAAAAAAAGAGTACTGCTTACCATATCAAAAATAAAAAGAGTAACTATAGTCAAAATGATTAGAGGCAATACATATCTCAGCCATTTCCAGGGCTTAAATCCTGAAAAAACAGAAGGTTCTTTCATCCATGTGTTCAATCTTTTTTTGGTTAAAAAAGTAATTGTCTTTTTTCTTCCTGAAGCCTGCAAATCCTGTATCCACGATATTTTTTTCGATAATTCTTTTAATGCCTTTTGCCTCTCTGAAATGAGTGCCATTTTCGCCGGATACATTAAATAATCGGCTATTTGCCTGCTTCCTAATTCTGAAGTGGTGCGATTGATATATTGGAACAATGAAGCCCTGCCGAAAATATCAAGATCATTTGCATACGGATGGTCTTTTGGAATATGTTCGGTACCGGAAGGGAAATCATAAAAATTTCCGGCGAGGCATTTTAATTCATCTTCATTGATATGAATTAACTGTATTGTGTGGTTTATTTTAGCCTGGTTATTTAAGTCTGCATAAATAAGCCTTATAAAGATAACTATCAGTATCACAGATGCAATAACCACGTACGCAATTCCGGCAGACCAAAGAATATAAAAGGCGAAAATGATAGCCGCGATACTTCCTAACCTCAAATAACCAAAGGAGGATTTATGCCGTTTCAATATTTTTAGAGACGCCTGTAATTCCTGTAGTTTTTGATCGTAAAATAAGTTGGGTTCCATTCAATAATCCGGGTTATGTGGGCGCAAAAGTAAGCGCTAATTTAAGAACAGTTAATTATCAATTTCTTTGTAGTAATTTTTGTACGTTTGTAGCCTTAATTATTACGGGGCTGACCGGTTTTGACAGCATAGTTCTTTGTAAGCATAAGCATGTAGTGCGTTGTGTAATTAGCACTTAAATATGAATACTCAAACTCTAATTGGCAATACTCAGTATGCCATGGCTGCTTAATCGATAGATTAGCACCCATTAGGGCCGTTGATGCTGGCCAGGCCTGTTGCCACGCTCTTCCGCCGACTCAAAAATAAAACGGGCTGCTGCAATTCAAGGCTGTGCGAATTGCTTAAGACTATACAGCTAAGGAAAAAGTCGGTTTGTTTTGCTCCTGCTTTTTCCCGACAAATAATGCAAAACTAAACATGTAGAAAGCTTATGGCGGATATGTTTGGACCAGAGTTCGATTCTCTGCAGCTCCACTTTTTTCAGCTAATTTATATCGAGACAAGTAAGAATTCCTGTGAAACCCATGTTTACGGGAGTTCTTACTTTTAACCTGACTCCACCTTATTTTACAAATATATTTCCGATGAATCATAAAGATTTTTCTATTTTAATACTGAAAGCATAATGAAAATAGAAGTAAGATTCAATAGAAATCGGATGTAAAATTAACGCAAAGCGTATTCGGCACCTACACCATATAGCTGATATGCATGCCTGAAGCAAGATAAGGTTGTAGTAAGCGAAGGAATTGTTTGTAGAAAATTTCTTACAAATGGAATTTTAAATCTTCATCTCAGATCAGCGAATGCCGGAGAT
>JBDTEK010000346.1:0-4357 GCA_039922575.1 Ginsengibacter sp. | reverse complement strand
AGAAAGATTGCGCATGGTCGCTGTTACCGGATCCCATAATTCAGGTTGCCTGCCCGAAACCTTAAAGGTACAGGTTGCCCTCCCTACATTGCGTGATAAGTTAGCGATAAAATAAATATCGATATTGCCACTTTGGCGATGAATTCCTTTTACTTTGATTGCTCCGGTAGTATCAGAAACAACAAAATCATTCTTAACAGGATTTGCTATCCTGCCCCATTGCAACAGCCCCTGGCAACGTTGCCAATATTGCACCATACTTTTGATAGAATTCCACCAGGTTTGTGTGCGATCAAAATGTGTTCCCCACCGACCCATGGTAGCACCTGGTTTATAACGGTCATCAAAAGACTGTTCCACAAAACGGTGAAGCACCAGCCTGTTCACGCCATCACAGAAAGCGGCATCACCAATAGGCTTCAGCCATGCAGGTGTTTCATCCCATTTGCTGTCTGCAGGATTTCCGGTAAAAGCTTCTGCCTCAATAATATTCTGGCCTGATTTTCTCAAAGAAGCCACTGTTGGTCTCAATTCAGTAGGAATATAATTACCTCCATTTGTCCAGAATTCAACCATCACACGTGGAATCAAGGGCATAATATCATCCTGTCGCCAGGGACCGCCATAAGGTTCGCACATAAAAATAAGATGGGCAGCCTTTAATCTTTTTGAAATAGTAGTAAAATATACATCCCGATAGAGATCTTCAATGGTTGCGTGAAAATCATTTTTAAATTTTAATGAATCCTGCTCTACTCCAATCTTTCGTCCTGCAAAGGTGGGAAGATAAGGCAACAAATCATAACCACGTCTTTTTAAAAACTCTTCCCTCATTTTCGGTGTCCAGGTAGGGGTACCTGCTTCATAGCTATCAAAATGTACATGGGTAAACCCTGTACCAATCAGATCGCCTAAATGCTTTTGTATCTCTCCAATTATGTGATCCATGTGAAAATTTACAGCCTTCTCACTCATCTTATCACATTCAAATCCGGTAGCTTGCCATTGAGCGGGCTGTATCAATGTACCTCTCGTAGTATGGCCAAACCGGTATATTTTCCATTCGCCTGCAGGAGCATCCCATTCCAGGTGGCCATCAGGCTGCATCTTATCCGTCAAATTTATTACCTGACCTTCTGCAACTCTTCCATTTGCAGGAAGAGCCAATACAGCAATATCCCTGTAATACGTTTTTCTTGCGGGAATGATCGGATAACCCGCTTTACCGGAATCAATATCATACACAGGAAAGTACTGATTGGCATGAGGGTCAACCTGTGGCCGATCCAATGCTATTCTTACATGTTCATTACCTGCTACATTATGTTGAGACCAACAAATTTGTTGCATCGAAAGTTCCGGGGTGATCCAAACACCTCCACTTGATTCATACCCAGCTCCATTATACATACCGAAATCCATTCCAAGCCTTTTGGATTCTTCTGCGGCAAACCGTACTAATTTCCACCATGGTTCTGTCCAGGAAATTATATCAGGTGTGGTTCTGTTTCCTATTACTCCCGACCAGGGTGTAGTGATATCTGCAAGGCTAAACATGGTAGTTCCATTGAAACCTTCTTTTTTTAATGCCTCCAGGTCTTTTTTAATGCCTTCTCTACTAATATTTGAACCCATCCACATCCACAACACACCGGGCTTGGCGCTTTCAGGCGGATTGATAAAAATTGATTGAGGATTATTACTATTTCGCGAATTAATTTTTATCTGAGAAAAAGCCACTAAATTAAAAAACCCCATACCAAAAAATACTAAAAAATATCTTTTCTTCATGAAGAATTAGTTTTCATAAATTAAAAAAAAGAATTTTACCTTCTTGTTTTGTATTCAAATGCTCTTTATGCATGATTATACAATTTATCATTTCAAAAAACAAAAGTTTATACCCCTTAAATATTAATGTAACATTTGATGTAATTTATCGCACCTATTGCGACCTTAAACTATCCCGAATCAATGCAAGTTTTACAGATACCCTTTCCTCCTTTTCCGAAGTATATTTTCTCAACAAATTTATTTACTTGAAAGTTTGCATCTTTACAGGATTGTATATGATGGCCGTTTATTATTAAATTAATGAACCTTAAATTGCTGATTTTATGGATATTCGAATATCCTTCAAAAGTGGAATATACGGGTGAGTGTGTGGATGAATAATTTATATTTTTAAAAAGAATGTTTGAAACTGACCCCAGGCTCTTGTCTTTTTGCCATCCATTGTCCTTAACATTGATATCAATAAGATGCCCGATATTTTTTTCCTTGTATTTATAGATTTTTCTAACGGAATCTTCTATCCGCGATATATCGGTTACAGGATTAGCCAAATCATCTAAAAATACATTTTTTGTAATCGGATCTTCAATTCTTATGTTTTCATACCTGATGTCGTGCACTACAGCTCTGTTTCCATTTTGAATGTTTATTGCTCCCCAAACGTAATGAATAATATCACAATCTTTGAATGTTACATGCGAAATTGAATCCGCTAAGGTTTCTTCGCCTATTTCTAATGCATAACCCCAGTCATTCCAGATTACGCAATTGCTAACACTTATATTTTTGATGCTACTCTGGCTTAAAGAATCCCAATGGGGATCCTCTTTTGCCCAATAATTTGTTCTTATCCCCTTCAATGCTATACAATCATCAAAAGCGCGAATAAATGAATTCTTTGCGATTACATTTCTAGAGTTAACTATATCAATTCCATCGGCATTATATCGCCACATACCAATGATCTTTATATTATTGATAACTACATTAGCTGATTCATGCAGGAACAAAGTCCAGATGTGAGAGTCCCGTAATATAATTCCGTCAATCAGTAAATTATCGCAATGCTCAAATTGTAAAATAGAGATAGAATCAACTCCTCTTTTGAAATAAGAAGCGTCTAATATTCCTCTCCCAATTATTTTTACATTCTTAACATGATAACCATAAATGGCTCCATAAACGACTGCACCTCCCGCTAAATAGATAGTTTGATTACTCTTAGCGTGAATTACGCCAGGATAATGAACACCGGGGCCAAAATATAAAATGTTTTTTGAAGATTTTACGATTAAATTAGTTTCAACCGGATTTGCAAAAAGATGTAAGGCATGATGCCATCCATTCACCTCCACAACTACCTGGCAAGATTTAGATATTTTGAAAGTAATCCTATTTCCTTCTATTATAGGATTAATCTTCAAAGACAAGGGACGTATAATAACATCCCGGATACATTCTTTTGAATCTATACTAATAATGGCTTCACCTCTTATATCAAAATAGCCAAATGATGCCAGTTCCGTTTGTCCCAAAGGACGATTTATTCCTGGCCATATATTTATTGGAATTGCAGAAACTCTTGCATAATAAATATTGACTTTCTTATTGTTAACCTTCACCTGGTAATCCAAAGAAGTGCTTTCCTTCAATGGAATCGGATAAACAATCACCTGGGATAAAGCTGTTATGCTAAAAACCAAAAAGTTCAATAAAATCAAACAAAAGTACTTATGTATCATTTTATTATTTTATCCGGTCCAAAAAAATCATTTCACATCAACGAATTATTACCCAAAAATGTTTTTAAAGAAGATAGAAAGACACTTAACTCCATAGATAAATATCCATGTCCCGAATAAAACCTGGGATTAGGAAAAGATGCCCGATTTCGTGGAAAGGCACAATAAGAAGGATTTATTTTCATGGGAAGCAGTTTAGATTATAAACATTTCATTTTATTTAACTGAGTATCCTTTTTTTAATATGAACTTATTAAGTGCAATCTATTAACGCAATTTTAATTCACTGTCCTTCACTGTGTCCATCGCTCATCTTTTATAAAAAGCTACGAATTAACTTCCAAAACATTTGGTTTTAATCAAACATTTTTTTGTAAATAATCTATTCCGTTCTCCCTGTTTTCATCTTTGCAACACTCAAGAAATATCTCTCAATAATTTGGTATAATTCAGCTTTAATCAGTCCCAGGCATTATCCTGACTGAACTTTTCGTAATACCAATTTGATATCATTAAATTAACAGGAGAAAGTTACCGCATGAAAAGGAGAAAAACTATCTTCAATAATTAAAATAAAAGCTGCTTCTTCAAATCACATCATATTCTCCTTTTATCGAAAATATTGTACATGCTTATTTATCGAAACTGTACATTATTCGTTACTGATTATACTTGCATATGGCGTACATATAATCTCATAAATTTGGATTTTTGTTTAAATAAATAAACTATGATAATGTTGCTCCTACTTGTA
Source organism: Ginsengibacter sp. (assembly GCA_039922575.1). Lineage (GTDB taxonomy): Bacteria > Bacteroidota > Bacteroidia > Chitinophagales > Chitinophagaceae > Ginsengibacter. Next base: position 67 of record JBDTEK010000346.1, on the reverse strand, counting down.
TTGTAACAGGCCCAAGTAAACCAGACGGTTGTAAAGATTTATCTTTAGGAAATTTTATATTCGTGTG
>JBDTEK010000345.1:0-5993 GCA_039922575.1 Ginsengibacter sp. | reverse complement strand
ATAGTGGCGGCATCAACAATTTCTTTTTCCTCATCCCGTTCAATAAAAGTAATGGAAGTAGCGGGACCGGGAAGAATACTTAGATCAATATCGGCTGTATTCACTTCGCTTTCTTCATGAATATCCAACAGTAATAATGGATCGCGTCCGTTTAACACTTTATCCAGCGGGTCCGATGGAACCACTTTTTTTACATAATGATTGGTAGAAATTACAGAGTGCCTGTTTATTGTGGTTGGCCCTTCAATAACCCAATCTGAAGTTTTCTTTTTTTCAAAACGGCATGTGTTGCATATCCAGGCTGCTTTTCCGTCAATGTCCTGCACTTCGCCCCATGGATCTTTTCTTGAAGTAACTCTATAAACTTCATCGCCACGATTCCATAAAGTAACCTTACCGCAGCACTTATCACAATCGCGATGAGCCTCCATTGGTTTCAAAAACCAAACCCGGTTTTTAAACCGGTATGTACGGTCAGTGAGTGCTCCAACCGGACATACATCAATCATGTTTCCACTAAAATCATTATCAATGGCTTTTGAAATGTAAGTGGAAATATCTGATTGGTCTCCACGGTCTAATATTCCGTGAACACGATGATCTGTAAGTTGATCCGCAACATATACACAACGGTAACAAAGAATGCAGCGTGTCATGTGCAACTGAATGAAAGGGCCTATATCTTCTCTAATAAATGTTCTTCGTTTAAATTCGTAACGTGTAAAACCATCTCCATTTCCGTAGCTGAGATCTTGTAAATAACATTCGCCTGCCTGATCGCAAATGGGGCAATCTAAAGGATGGTTGATCAACAAAAATTCCACCACGCCTCTCCTGGCGTCTAATGTTTTTTCACTGGTAGTATTTTTCACAATCATGCCGTCCATCACATTAGTCCTGCAAGAGGCTACCAACTTAGGCATGGGCCGCGGATCTTTTGTAGAACCCGCTGCCACTTCTACAAGACAGGTTCTGCATTTACCCCCGCTGCCTTCCAATTTGCTGTAATAGCACATGGTGGGCGGCGCCACTTCTGGTCCTATCATTCGTGCGGCGTTTAGAATCGTAGTTCCTTCCGGCACTTCAATGGTGATGCCGTCTATGGTTATTTTTATTAATTTTTTTTCTTCAGGCATATCTCAATTCTTTTAAATCAGAATGATAATTCTTTTATTTTTTTATTAACTCTCTTACAATCTTCAATTTTTTGATGGCGTATTGATTTAAAATTTTATATTTCTATAATATCTATCTTTTGCAATAATTTTTATTCTAAGCGACCACCTCCAAAGGATCCGCATAATGAGCCAAACCATAATTTCTCACCAGGCATTCTTCGGGATTATTCACATGCCATTCAAACTCATCTCTAAAGTGCCTGATAGATGCTGCAACAGGCCATGCGGCAGCATCGCCAAATGGGCAAATAGTATTGCCTTCTATTCTACGCTGAATATCAAAAAGCAAATCAATATCCTTCATATCACCTTTTCCATTCTCTATTTTTGAAAAAACTTTAAGAAGCCATCCTGTCCCTTCGCGGCACGGCGAACATTGACCGCAACTTTCATGATGGTAAAATCTCGCAAGTGTCAATGTATGTCGCACTACGCACTGGTCTTCATCTAACACAATAAAACCTCCTGACCCCATCATACTTCCGGTAAGAAAACCTCCATCAGAAAGGCTTTCGTAATTCATATATCTTGTTTCACCTTTGGCAGTCTTAAGTAAAAGATTTGCCGGTAAAATAGGGACGGAAGAACCTCCCGGAATACACGCTTTTAGTTTTTTGCCGTTTGGAATACCGCCGCAATATTCATCACTGTAAATAAAATCTTCGACAGAAATAGTCATGTCAATTTCATAAACACCGGGCTTATTAATATTACCACAAGCAGAAATTAATTTGGTACCGGTTGATTTTCCTACTCCGATTTTGGCATAAGCTTCAGCACCATCATTTATAATAGGAACTACTGCACAAATCGTTTCCACATTGTTTACAACTGTTGGGCAGCCCCAAACTCCCTTTATTGCAGGAAATGGCGGTTTTATTCTGGGTAATCCTCTTTTGCCTTCAAGGCTTTCTAAAAGCGCGGTTTCTTCTCCACAGATGTAGGCACCGGCTCCGCGATGTGTGTATATCTCACAATCAAATCCGCTTCCTAAAATATTCTTCCCAAGAAAACCATTCTGCTTTGCTTCTGCAATCGCTTGATCCAGAATATCGCACACCCAATCATACTCGCCACGGATGTAGATGTAAGAAACGGTACTTCCCAATGCAAATGATGAAACAATCATCCCTTCAATCAATAAATGTGGAATGAATTCCATGAGATAACGATCTTTAAAAGTGCCGGGCTCGCTTTCATCAGCATTGCAAATAAGATAACGCGCTATGCCATCCGGCTTTGCCAGGAAACTCCATTTAAGTCCGGTAGGAAACCCAGCACCCCCTCTGCCCCGCAGACCACTTTTTTTAACTTCATCTACAATATCTCCAGGTTGCATTTTCAGAGCTTTCTCTACACTGCTATATCCTCCTTCACGACGATACACATCAAAATTTTTGATTCCTTCAATGTGTATTTTATTTAATAATAATTTTTTGCTCATACCGTATTCTTATCATTTATTCTTTGTAATTAAATCATCAAAATTCTGTAATTCAAATTTCAAATCTTCTCTAATAATTTTTTTCATCGTTATTTCTTATAATCATGATTAAACATCCAGTTGAAGCCAAACTTATCTGTCAATTGCCCAAATTTTGCACCCCAAAAAGTATCCTGCAATGGCATCGTAATTTTTGCCCCTGCTGATAAAGCTCCAAAAACTTTTTCCATCTCTTCCAATTCATTAAAATTCAAAGACAACGCCAGATTAGAACCCTGAGAGACATTTGCATTCCTGAAACTATCCGAAAACATCATGGTTAAATCTCCTGCTTTCAAAACAGCATGAAGAATATTATTTCTATTCTCTTCCGGAACCTCCATTTTTGCATCTCCAAAGGTTTGGCAGGATTCTATGTTTCCGTTTAATGCTTTTGCATAAAAGTCCAATGCATCTGTCGCGTTTCCATTTAAGGTTAAATATGGTACGATTGATTCCATAGTTATTATTTATTAATTATTTGCCGCTGTTTTTTTTATACATTCTTCAATTATCTGATCAACTCTTTCTTTGGTTAAATGTTCTTTATACACTTTTCCTAACTGCATCATAGGCGCATAACCGCACGCCCCAAGGCATTCTACCGTTTTCAAAGTAAATAATCCATCAGGCGTGGTTTCATTTACTCCTATTCCTAATTTCTCTTTAATATAAGCAATGATTTCATCGCTTCCTTTAAGCATGCACGGTCCCGTTTGGCATACTTCAAAAACAAACTTGCCTACCGGCGCAGTATTAAACATTGAATAAAAAGTAGCCACCTCGTAAACTTCTATCGGTTGTATTTGCAACAAAGAAGCTACATAATCCATCGCATCCGTATCAATCCACCCGCCCATTTGCTCCTGTGCCAAATGCAATACAGGTAGTATAGCACTCTTTTGTTTCCCCGCCGGATAATGGTTGATAAATTCGTTTACTTCATCTAATTTTTCTTGTGAAAAAGTCATTTGTTTTTATTTCTAAATTTTAATTTATCTATGTCCTCAATATCTTGTGGCCTTCCCGCTAATTCTTTCACTTTCAATAAAGCTGCATATTTATTGATCAGGCATCCAACTCTCCTGCTATCAAATTCAAACTACTCATTGTAATGATCGCATCGCTCAGCATGCTTCCTTTAGTCAATTCCTCATAAGCCTGGTAATAAATAAAGCACGGCCTTCTAAAATGCAAACGGTATGGCGATCTTCCACCATCAGTCAATAAATAAAATCCAAGTTCACCATTTGCGCCTTCCACAGCCGAATAAATTTCCCCATTTGGAATTTTAATTTCACCCATGATTATTTTAAAATGATAAATAAGCGCTTCCATACTGGTGTAAACATCTTTTTTATCCGGCAAATAGTAATCAGGCACATCAGCATGAAAAACTTCCGCTTCGGCTCCTTTAAATTCCTGTACTTTCTGATACGCTTGTTTTATTATCTCCAGGCTTTGCCACATTTCCTGATCGCGTACCAGAAAGCGATCGTAACAATCACCCGTGGTTCCTACAGGAATGGTAAAATTAAAATCTTCATAACTACTGTATGGTGTATGGACGCGCACATCATAATCCACACCCGCAGCGCGAAGATTAGGCCCGGTAAAACCATAGTTCAATGCTCGCTCTGCAGAAATAGGGCCTACACCAATAGTGCGATCCATAAATATTCGATTTCTGACAAAAAGCTCATTAAACTCTTTCAAAACTGCCGGCCATTCCTTTATAAATCTTTCTAGTTTCTCAAAAGCCTGCGGCGTAAAATTTCTTTCAAAACCTCCAATTCTACAAATATTGGTGGTCAGCCTCGATCCACATACTTCCTCATAAATTTCATAAATCAGTTCTCTGTATTGCATTACATAAAGAAACCCTGAAAAAGCTCCTGAATCTACTCCCACAATTGAGTTACAAATAAGATGATCTGAAATGCGTGCCAACTCCATAATAATTACCCTGAGATAATCCACGCGCTTTGGAGTTTTTACTCCTAATAATTTTTCACATGTAGTAACCCATCCAATATTATTTATCGGAGATGAACAATAATTTAACCGGTCGGTGAGTGTTGTTATCTGGTATAAGTTTCGATGCTCTGCTATTTTTTCAAATGCCCTGTGAATATATCCGACAGTCTGTTCTGCGCTGACAACTACTTCGCCATCCAGTTCAATTATATTTTGAAATACACCATGAGTAGCAGGATGCGTAGGCCCCAAATTAATCGTAGTAGTCTGCTTCTCTATTTCTCCTTCCGGAAGTTTTATATGTTCGCTCATTGTGTTATTCTCAGTTGATATTTTTTATTTTTATTTGCCGTTTGGCAAATCGGCAGACGTAAGGGATGCCCTACGTGCGGCCAAACATTTCATCATCTTTATCTGTTCTTTTCTGATCTTCCAGGGGAAACTCTTTTCTCAAAGGAAAATAATCCATTTCATCTATATTCAAAATTCTTTTTAAGTTAGGATGGCCAATAAAATTGACGCCATAGAAATCAAACGTTTCTCTCTCCATCCAATTGGCTGCGGAGTATAAGGCTGATGCACTAAATACATCGGGCTTATTAACATCAGTAAATACTTTGTAGCGAATACGAATGTTATCTACCAAATTATGCAAATGATATACTACTGCCAGTTCTTTTCCTTTGCTATCAGGATAATGTACGGCGCATAAGTCTGTCATGAACCTGAATTGTAAAGAAGGTTCGTCGTACAGATACTGAAGGATTTTCAGATTCAAACTTTTATCAGAAGAAAAAGTGAGCATGCCATACGGTTCTGCCCAGCCGGTAATTTGGTCTCCAAATTTTTCAATTAACTTTTGTCTTATTATTTCGTTGGTTAAAGCCATTTTTTATTTTAAAAATTACGAAATGAAAATTTGAAAATGAAAGATCTTACATCGTCTATTGGATGCCATAGGTATTCATCAGTTCTTTATATCTATCAGAATGTCTCCTTCTAAGGCTTTCATTTCCCACCAGTTCCTGCACTCTGATAAATCCATCTAAAATTGCCTCAGGACGCGGAGGGCAGCCGGGCACATACACATCTACAGGAATGATCTGATCAATGCCTTGCAAAACAGAATATGTATCAAAAATACCGCCACTGGAAGCACAGGCTCCCATGGCAAGTACCCACCGTGGCTCCGCCATTTGCAAATAAACCTGCTTTAATACCGGACCCATTTTTTTTGCAATGGTTCCTATTACCATTAGCAGATCGCATTGACGCGGCGAAAAGCTTACTCTTTCGGAACCAAACCTGGCAAGGTCATAATGAGAAGCCATCAGCGCCATAAATTCTATTCCACA
>JBDTEK010000344.1:0-5892 GCA_039922575.1 Ginsengibacter sp. | reverse complement strand
CGTGCGGCCCGGGTGTAGATTCCGGATGATATTGAACAGAAAATGCAGGCCGGTCTTTTAGTCTGAACCCTTCAATCGAATCATCATTCAGATTAACATGGGTAATTTCAAAATTATCAGCATTCCTCACCGAAGCTGCATCCACACCAAATCCATGATTTTGTGTTGTGATCTCGCATTTTCCGGTAATCAAATTTTTTACAGGGTGATTTAATCCTCTATGTCCATGATGCATTTTAAACGTCGGAACACCATTTGCAAGCGCTAATAATTGCTGCCCAAGGCATATTCCAAAAAATGGCTTTTTAGCTGCAAGAATTTGTTTTACTGTTTCAATGGCATAATCCATTGGATCAGGATCACCTGGACCGTTGCTTATAAAATAGCCGTTGGGATTAAATTTTTCCAGTTCTTCAAAACTTGTCTTTGCATTAAACACTTTTACAAAAGCTCCACGCTCTATCAAACAATTCAAAATGTTTTTCTTAATCCCATAATCCAAAACTGCGATCCTTATTTTGCTGTTTTCATTTCCTAGTGTATAATTATTCTTCGTAGAAACTTTGGAAGCCAATTCCAATCCATCCATAGAAGGCACTTCACCTAGTATCTTTTTGAGATCTGACACGTTATCGCTATCAGAAGAGATAATGCAATTCATGGCTCCTGCCTCGCGAATATGAATAACTAAAGCACGGCTATCTACTCCATCAATTGCTACAATATTTTGCTTCTCAAAATACTCCTGTAAAGAATTATCAGCGGCGAAACGAGAATATTGCTCTTCGAGGTTTCTGCCAATAATACCCTTTACTTTAACAGAATCGCTTTCCACTTCAGCATCTTTGATACCATAATTTCCAATGTGAACGTTGTTCATTATTACCACTTGTCCATAGTAACTTGGATCAGTAAAGACTTCCTGGTAGCCCGTCATTCCTGTATTAAAGCAAATTTCACCAGTTGTAGTACCAATTTTTCCAAATGCTTTTCCGTGAAAAACATTTCCGTCTTGTAAAATTAAAACTGCTGGTTTGGGAGATTGTGTATCAGACATGTATATCGTTTTGCAAAGAAAAGAAATTGCAGTTAAAAAAAGGTAACTAATGAAAGTTATTTAATAACAATTAATGCATATTTCCCATCTTCCTTCTAAAAATATTTCAATAAAAAACTTTTCGCTCAAAAAAAATGTCCCGAAAAATGGGACACTTTAATTTATTTTTTTTAAGCTACTTAGCGTCTCTCCCCGCAATTAATTTATCCTGAAGTACTTTCAATTCATCCCACTTTTCGTCAGCCGCCAATTGCGATTGCTCAGGCCAGCTTGTCGGTTCCTGTGCATTAAAGTGGCCTCCGGATTTTTCCAGAATCTCTTTAATATCCTCTACCTTACTTTCAGCCAATTTAGCAAATGTAGTAATCCCGGCTTCATGTAATACTTCCGCAACTTTTGGCCCGATACCTTCAATTTTTGTAAGATCATCTACTTCTTTAATTTTTGATGCAGCAACAGGAGCAGTTTCTGTTTCATGAGCGGCCTCAACTTTAGCTTCTTCTGCTACTGCGGTCGTTTTCTTGCTTCTTCCGGCACGACGGGTTTTCTTCGTTGCAGTTTCCGGTTCTCCAATTCCTTTTCCGTAAATCTCATTATAATCCACCAATTCTATCATCGCCAATTCTGCATTATCCCCTACTCTTTTTCCTAATTTTATAATCCTTGTATAGCCTCCGGGGCGTGATGCTACTTTTGGGCTGATCACATCAAACAATTCTTTTATAGCTTCTTTATCCTGTAAGCGACTGAATACCAATCGGCGCTGATGCGTTGTATTATCTTTTGCTTTAGTAATCAGCGGCTCTACATAAGGCCGCAAAGCTTTCGCCTTCGCCAATGTAGTTACTATCTTTTTATGCTGAAAAAGTTGGCAGGCCAGGTTGCTTAATAAAGCTTTTCTATGACTGGCGGTTCTGCTTAAGTTATTATTTTTATCTCCGTGACGCATGACTATTTTGTTTTAAAACCCTGTACCGTGTCAGGAATTACAAGGTTGATTATTTAATGTGCTGATTAGGTAATTATTATTCTTCGTCCAATCTTATCTTGCTCAAATCCATTCCAAAACCAAGGCCTCTTTCGTTTAATACCTGCTCAATTTCACTTAAAGATTTCTGGCCAAAATTTCTAAACTTCATAAGGTCTTCCTGCTCATATTGTACTAATTCGCTTAATGAATTAATTTTTGCAGCTTTCAAACAATTGAATGCCCTTACAGAAAGATCCAAATCTTCTAAAGGTGTTTTCAATACTTTGCGAAGTTGTAGTGTTTGTTCATCTACAAGGTCTTCCTTCTTTTCTTCTTTGTTATCAAAAGTAATATTTTCATCAGTAATGATCATCAAATGTTGAATTAAAATCCTTGATGCCTGTTTTACTGCTTCTTCAGGATGAATAGTGCCATCTGTAACTACATCCATTACTAATTTTTCAAAGTCGGTTCTTTGCTCAACACGGGTATTTTCAATGCTGTATTTTACATTTTTTATAGGAGTGTAAATAGCATCCACAGGAATATATCCAAAATGAGAGCTTTTCTCTTTGCTTTCTTCTGCAGGAACATAGCCACGCCCTTTAGAGATGGTAATTTCTATATCTAATTTTGCTGAGCTATCCATAGTGCAGATCAGTAACTCAGGATTCATTACTTCGTAAGATGGAGATGCTTCCCCAATCATACCAGCGGTAAATTCTGATTTATTTTTCAATGACAAGCTGATTTTTTCAGTGCCCGCATCCTGGTCTGTTTTCTTTTTAAAACGAACTTGTTTGAGGTTAAGAATAATTTCAGTTACATCTTCTGTAATTCCTTTTATTGTTGCAAATTCATGGTCGGCGCCTGCAATGCTGATTCCAACTATTGCATACCCTTCTAATGAGTTAAGTAAAACCCTGCGAAGTGCGTTACCGATTGTTACGCCGTACCCTGGTTCTAAAGGACGGAATTCGAATTGCGCTTCAAAATCAGTACTTTTTTGTAGAACGATTTTGTCTGGCTTTACAAAATTTAAAATGGCCATTTTTTATTTTGTTTTGATTTGATTTAAAATTGTTGTTTTTCTTTTTAAAAGAAAATAATTACTTACTGTATAATTCCACAATGAGAGATTCCTTAATATTTTCCGGTACACTTTCTCTTTCCGGATAGGTAATAAAAGTGCCCTGCATAGCGCCCTCATTCCATTCGATCCAGTTAAATTTTGGATTTTTCGGCCTTAGGTTGGCTGTAAGATTTGCATTGTGAGCTGTTTTTTCTTTTAGCCCGATTACATCGCCCGGCTGCAAAGAGTAAGATGGAATGTTTAATACGACTCCATTAACTGTAATATGCTTATGCGATACTAACTGGCGCGCAGCCTGGCGGCTTGGCGCTATTCCCATGCGATAAACCGTATTATCTAAACGGGCTTCCAGCAATTTGATCAGCAACTCACCGGTAACTCCACTGCGACGTGCAGCTTCATTAAAAGTGTTTCTAAATTGCTTTTCCAATAAGCCATAAGTGTATTTGGCTTTTTGTTTTTCGCGAAGCTGAAGAGCGTATTCACCAAGGCTTTTGCGCTTGCGTGCCGCTCCGTGCATACCCGGTGGGTTGCTGTTTTTTGTTAACCATTTTCCATTACCTGTAATGGGTTCTCCAAATATCCTGGAGATCTTGGTTTTTGGTCCTGTGTATCGAGCCATAATTTATGTATTGATTTTTTAGTGTCGGTACATCATCAGTAAAAATCAAAAATTAATGATGCACCCTGTGAAAAAATATGTCTGATAAACAATGTATGGTACTTGGCGTTTTGATATCCTTTACATTGTACATCAAAAAACCGGCATCAGAAACTGTTTATACTCTTCTCTTTTTGGGAGGCCTGCAACCATTATGAGGTAAAGGCGTAATGTCTTTGATCATTACTACTTCAATGCCTGATTGAGATAAAGACCTGATTGCGCCTTCACGTCCTGATCCCGGCCCTTTCACAAACACATCAACGCGTTTTAAACCTGCATCCAACGCAACCTTAGCTGCATCTGCTGCGGCCATTTGTGCTGCATACGGAGTGTTCTTTTTCGAACCCCTGAAACCCATTTTACCGGCAGATGACCATGAAATTACCTGGCCCTGCTTGTTGGTCAAACTGATGATGATGTTGTTGAAACTTGCTACAATGTGGGCATCGCCGTAGTTATCTACTTTTACGACCCTTTTTTTTGAAGATGCTTTCGCATTTGTCGCTTTCGCGTTTGTTGCTTTTGCCATAATAAATTCTGATAGGTAATCTTTTAAAATTTAACCCCACATTTCAGCGGGACTGAATCAATCCTCCTTCCGGCTTCTAGATATCTGGCATTGATTCAAATAATAAGCCTTATAAAAGCTAAAAGCTATGAGTTATCAGTTTTGAGCTGACAGCTCATAGCTCAATGCTATTTTACTTTTTAGGTGCCTTTTTCTTACCGGCTACTGTTTTACGTTTCCCTTTACGTGTGCGGCTGTTGGTGCGGGTACGTTGACCGCGCAATGGCAAACCTTTACGATGTCTTAATCCACGATAACAAGCTATATCAAGTAAGCGCTTAATATTCGTCTGCGTTTCACTGCGTAAAGCCCCTTCGGTTTTAAACTCAGAACTAATGATGTTCCTTATCGCCGTTTGCTCATCATCATTCCACTCGTTTACTTTTTTGTCGTGATTAATATTGGCTTTATCCAATATATAACGAGCCGTAGAAGAACCGATGCCATATATATATGTAAGGCCAATTTCTCCTCTTTTGTTTTTTGGTAAATCTATACCGGCAATACGCGCCATATTTTATTTTTTATTTTTAAAGTTGTTCTAATTCGAATCAGCAAATCTGCCAATAGGGTTTATCCCTGTCTCTGCTTAAATCGGGGATTCTTTTTGTTGATCACATATAATCTTCCTTTTCTCCTGACTATTTTGCAATCAACGCTTCTCTTTTTTATTGCTGCCCTTACTTTCATAATAATTCGTTGTTGTTTATTAATTGTGAACGCTTTGTTATTTATATCTAAAAATAATTCTCCCTCTCGACAGATCATAAGGACTCATCTCCACTCCTACTTTATCACCTGGTAAAATCCGAATATAATGCATGCGCATCTTTCCCGAAATTGTTGCCAAAATCTCATGCCCATTTTCCAGTTTAACCCTGAACATCGCATTGGATAAGGCTTCCAGGATTGTACCGTCTTGTTTGATTAGTGCTTGCTTGGCCATATTGTTTTTGGGAGCGCAAAGATAAGTGTAAATATTTAATTTTTGAAAAAAAATGCGCGATATTAAGGCCAGATTTTAACCATACTTACACTTTGTTTATCCAAAACCGCAAACTTACAAAATTTTAGAGCTAAAACGACGCCAGTTTAATTTTCAGATAAGCATAAATACTTCATCTCATTATCATTAAGATATTCATCTATTAAATTTATTTTACAACCGTTTAAAAAGTTTATTTCTGCAAAGAAGAATTTGAATATCTAATCTGCAATTATTGATTAAAAGAATATTAGATTCCCAAGTAATCTCTACAATGAATTTAATTTGCTTAGGTCATCTTCAATCTGATGGCAATAGCTGTCATCAGATAAATTTTAATAATTTTTTTTGGGGGGTTGTTATTTGTCTTTACTGAAACATCTTTATTATTTATTCCATTCATTATTTTTGCGGTTTACATCAGGTAATACCTTTTCAGGATCGAGTATTACTTTATCAATCTTACTTTTGGATGCATATTTAAAAGTCCATGTGCCGCCACGCTCCCATATTTCTACAGGCAATTTTACAACCTCATTATCACCATTGCTTTGC
>JBDTEK010000343.1:0-2994 GCA_039922575.1 Ginsengibacter sp. | reverse complement strand
ATCATTCGGGTTTAACCTGAAATTTCCTTTACCAACTTTGATATCCTTTCCTTCTTTAAAGTCGGTTATTTGTTGTTCGGTTAGTTCGATGCCATTAATCTTTTTTGGAGCTTCAATAGCGTCTTTTGCTACAGCAATAAATTCATTGGTTTGATTATCAATTCCAACAAGATGATTTTTCCCATTTGGAAATTGTTTCTCAATAAAGTTGGCTTCTCCCTTCTTTAATTTTTCTATTTCTTGTTTTGAAAGGTTGAAGCTGTTTTTCGGCATTTGGTTGATTGGATGGAATCGAATCGCAACGCTGTTGTCGGGTTTTCTTTCCAGTGAAAGCTTTGCATCTAATGAATTTCCTTCCAGACCAGGAACCTTTAATTTATTAAACCGGATAAGAGAGGTTCTGTTGCCTGACATCAGCGCATTGTAAGTACGCGGAGGCATATTTAATATTTCTTTCTTTTTAAGCCCGATCAATTCTAATTGCTTTTCTGAAATGTCATTGATAGAGAAATGCATATTTTTATAATTTTGAGTAAATTTATTACTTTAAATTATAAAAATGAAATAAATTACTTATTATTTAATCATTTAATTAATATTATTAATTTGCAAAGGAAATTTATTTAAAAAATTGCTATAATTTTTCTAATCTTAAGGAGAACTAATATTGTGGATTACATACTTAAAAGTTAAATATTAACGTTATGAAAATAAATTTATAATTTCTTTCTACCGTTTTATTTATGAATTGTAAAAACGGTGTTACATGTAACTGATTTGTGTATGCAATCCAGAATTTCTAATACTAGGTGCCTCGTATTTAGCTGGAAAGATTTTTAAGAAAAGCTGCTTTTACATTTTGTCCATCATAGTTTTATGGCTTCGCATAATTTTTCTCAGCATCGTCCAACACTAAAATCCAGTCTTGGCCGTATTCGGACGTCGGAGGTGTGAATTTCTTAGTTCCTTTGTTAGTCACATTATCTAAATCAACAGCCTTCCCATCACGAGGGTTATACCAGTAGGCATGTAAAGTGGTCCCTTTTATTTTATCTAAAAAAACTGTGAATGGCTTTCCTTCGGAAGTATAAATATATGCGTAATCGTTACCACGCGTAGCCTGTATTCTTTCGGAAGGAACATAATTATTCTCTTTTATTAATGATTGATCAGGCACTCTTTCCAGCATGGGATGAGATTCCATTAGTCGCCGCACAAACTGCATCTGCGACGCGCCAGGCAAATTCAACGCTTGCTGCCAATAAATATGAGGTCCATTTACACCTGGTCGCTTAGGAGAATAAAATTGCCAGACATCGTGACAACCGTAAGTATTACCAAATGCGCCGGCGAACACATCGAGATATGCATACTTTCTTACATCATAAGCGCTGCTGGTTCCGAGGTCTTTCACGTTGAAACACACCGGGTGGTCTTCATAGATGCATTCTGCATCTATGACAGGTTTTGTGGGTTTAAGATGATAAGCAAGCTGAATATTGTTATACACTTCCATATCTCTGCAATGCCCGGATTGAAACATATTAAAACTCAACCACGCTGCATGTTGAAACCATGTAGCCGATCCGGAGTCGCATGCCATTGGATGGAAACTCATGATGGCCTTACCATTAGTTGCATCCATTATTCCATCGCCCATGGCATTCCAGATGGCAACATCGTTTGAATCGCGCGGGTTTCTGTCGCCCCCTAAAACCCATATAATATTCGTTCTGTTTTTATAGCGGTTTCCAATCCATTTTCCGTAAATTTTTGCATTAGAAATATTAAAAATTACCGGTCCTGTACCCCAAGTATTTTTGTAAACTTTGTCGCCCCATGTTGGCAGCATTGCTATGTTCATGTTGTATTCATTTGCTTTATCAACTATATAATCAACTTGCTTAAAATAAGCCTCGTTCGGCTTAGTGGGATCATTGTCTATTAATGGTTTATTGCCATAAGCATTGGGAGTGTTTAAACCATCCAACTCAGCAAGCACGACAGCCTGAATTACTGTGAATCCCTGTTCCGATCTTCGTTTCAGGTATTCATCCGCTTCGTCTTTTGTAAGTTTGTGAAATAATTCCCACCCAGTATCGCTAAGCCAGTAAAAAGGTTTTCCATCTTTTAAAAGATAACGATGATTAGCGCTAACGGTGAATTGCCCGAATGATGGTTTAAAGAACGCTATTAATAATAGAAAAAGAATAAAATTTTTCATAAAGAAATTATTTATAAAAATAGTGGCGAAATTAAATAAACTTACTTTCCAAGAGTATAAAATTCGTTTAAAAAAAACCGCCATAGCTACGCTCGGACAAAAAGAAAAGCCGGTATAATAATCGCCATTCACTAAATCAGGACGCCGACCTAATTCACTTTTAGTCCCAAATAAAGCCATCAATTTATTTTGTTGCCAAAGATCATCACAAATTTCCCTGTATGGTTTAGATTTTACGAGTGCATTTTTATATCCTTTACTTTTCAGAACACCTTCCTTATTAGAACTGATAAATAAATCTTCCTTGAAAAAAGGCATTTCTTTTTTTTGATATTGTTCATTGAACTTAATGATTTCAGCAATTGATCGCGGCGTTGTGTCTGATTTGGAAAGATATTTATTCGGGCCATTTTCAAATTTGTGCCGAAGTACAGTGAATGCCATTTCCTGTAGTGAATTTACTTTTTTTACTTGTACCAGGTCTCTATAGCCAATAATGGCTGTTATGCCGAAGTCGACTAAGATCCCGTTTTTGAGAAAATTTCTGCAAATCATAATAGTGAAAGTTTAGAATTTAATGATGATATGTGAATTTTATTTATAAAAAATGATAGGATGAAAGAATTAGGGAATAAATGTTACATACGTCTTGAATTTGATTGTAATCCATCTACACTCACCCTCTGCTGTAAGCCAGGTTGTAATTTCTTTTTTACCTTCTTTAATGAAACCCCTGAAGACTCCCTTTTGTACAAAATAAATTTCCCTGC
>JBDTEK010000342.1:0-3810 GCA_039922575.1 Ginsengibacter sp. | reverse complement strand
TGTTCTCCCGTTGCGTCTCCTGAAGTATAGGTCCATTCTCCTACACTTCCAGTACACCCTCCACCAATAATGCGTTCCTGACGCACTCCGCCCATTACTTTCTTCATTTCATCTTTGCTTAAACTTTTCATGATTGATAAAATTTAATTGTTTAAAAATAAAATACCATGTAATTTTTTTACCAGGTTTACGTCCTGCATTTCTTGCAAGAAAATATCTTCATAAAATATATTTCAATTCTTCAATTTTATAGTTTTCCGGCAGCCGGTGGCCGTTAACAAATAAGGTAGGCGTAAAAGAAATTTCTGCCTCTTTACACCATTCTTTCATTTTATCTATCTGCCACTCCTGTTGTTTTATCTCTCCGTTAAGGGGATACCTGACTGCAAATAATTCATAATCTTTTTTATCTGCCAAATACCAATCGTCCAATGCCTGATGTGTTTGTTGTGCATTATGTTGTTCATTTATAGCCAGTAAATGCCTTGCGGCAATACCGCGCTTATCATCTTTATCATTGCTGGCGGTAAAGATCAATTTCAGTTTTACATTTTTATTATTGTGTATTATTTCATCCAGTACCGGGTGCGCTTTGGCGCACGGACCGCAATAAGGGTTACAAACTTTAATGATCGTATTTTCGGCTTCGGGGTTTCCTATTTCAATTCCGATATTTTGATAACCTTCCGGCGCGGTGGCCTGTTGTTGTAATAAATGATTAAATGTTTCAGGATTGTACAAAAGTCTTTTGTAGTCCGCTTTGTAAACGGGTTCATCTTTTGCTTTTAAAATAATTGGTTTTAAAATGTACAAAAGAGTAATAGGTATTAGTAGTGAATATGCAACAGGCAGAAGGATAAAGGCTGAAGGTAGAAAACCAGGGCGCTGCCAAAAATTGATAATGCTCCAGATTAACTCTGCTGCAAGGACCACCTGCACCATTAAACACAACGGGCACCATTGCTTTACTACTTTCCACTGGTAATATACGCTGAATAAAATATAGGACGCAGCGAGAATGTTGGCAACAGACAATACGAAAACTTTAGTGGAAAAAGTGATAGTAGGAAATAGTAAAAATAAAAATGTGGAGGCAAAATAAAAGAACCCGGCTTCGCTCCAGTTCATTCCCAAAATTCTGGAACCTTTGCTTTGCAACACCGCGCCACAACTGGTTTCCTTGCCCGCCGTGCAAATGCTTTTTACAAAAGCGTTTGATTTATCAATTTCATAAATCAATAATAAAACGGTGGCTGCCAACCCTGTCATTTTTATGAAAAGTAGGATAGATGCACTCGCAATAAAATTTACCGGTAAAAAGTGTAAAAAGAAAAATAAGGTTAATCCGAAAATTAAAACAGAAGCCGCGATAATTGCACTTGTTTTATTAGCGGTAGTAATCTCCTTTCTTCTATTTATCATAAAATCCTTTTCACCGCTTTTTTCGTCAGGCTCTGCTTGCAATACGATGTTCTCAAAGTCTTTCAGAAAATCGTCTTTAGCAACTTTTTTTGCTTTTTTATTTTCAGCAATGTATTGTACTTCCTGGCCCGTAACCGAAGTAACGAGCACAAAATCTTTTCCTGTACTCTGGCCTTTGACATAAGCAATATAAGGTGGCATAAGATTCTCCAGATTTTTTTTATCAATCTTTACTGCCTGGTGCGGAATGTCAAATCTTTCAAAAGTGCTGCTCAATGAATAAAGACTGGGGAAGAAAGGATTTTCATTGAGGCTTTCTTTAAGTTTAGTTTGGCTAACTTTTAGCTTTAATTCTTTTACGTAATAGGAAGCAACGTTTATAAGATTGGTATGATAACTTTCAGCCATAAAATATTTTATTAAAACAATTATAGCACAAAGTTATTCTCTCAAAACCTACTATAATTACGGTATAAAAAAATCTGAAAGACACAATTTTGATCCGGGTTAGTTTTCTTCAAATGCTGTATTCAGGCCACCGCAATAAGTAATAAAAACCTGAACCATTAGTTAAAAATTCAATTTACTTTCCATTTCTTAGAAATAATTACATGTGTTGGAAAACACTTTATTTTTAAACCTTAGATAATTTTTTGATTATCAACAATGGCATACTTTATTTTATCAAAATTGGTCGAAAAGGATAATACATCCATATTCAAAGATATTTTTTGACCCAACTACAACCGCGTTGAATAACGAAATTTCCAGATGCCCCATTTCTGGCTTAAAATGGCGTTCGGGTATTTTTGTTTTAAAGGCCAGTTAACTGTCTTGTCGGATATATGGTGTTCAATTTTCTATTGCCATTTTAATTTCCGTCACCTAACCATGGAAATTTTAATTTGATCCGTTTCGGGAATCTTCAATAATAAATAGCTTTCTTACTGATATGGTATCGTTTAGGTATAGGTTTTTTCACTATAGCTGGTTTATAAATGTGTTTAAGCAAGTACAGATGATAGAGTATGCCTTCAAGTTTACTTTTATATATTACCTTACCTTCATCGAATTTTATTTTTCCAATTAGCCCCTCAATAAGAATAAAATCAAAATGGGCGTTAATTTGTCCGTCTCTTTCGGCTTTTTTTACTACATAAGTAAAGCTTTGTACTTCGGTTTTTAAATCAAAAATCGAATGTCCATCATTAAGTAAGCCGTTCACATAATTTGATTCATCAAATGCAAAATTTTCGTCGCTGGTAAATACCTTTGCATAATCCTTACTTTGTTTAAAAAGATTATTCATCAACGGATTATTTTTAAACAGCGTAAAACAACCAGGTGTATAGTCGTGTCTGACACTTACAAAATCATACGTGGAAAGCATTTCCTCATCGAGGAAATATCTTATATCACCAAAAATGACATCAATATCGCATTGTCCCCAATAGTCATACTTCCCAAGTAAATCGGAAAAAATCAACCCTAACGCCGGTTTGAAGTCGCAAATCTTATAAGGATGTTTGATATTTATATTTAGGCCTAATTTATGAGACATTCGCTTGTTTAATTTTTCCATTGTCGTGAAAATAAAATTGACATTCTCAGGCAATGGATCAGTATATTCTTTGTTGTCAGTAACTACTATGAAATCAACGGTGGGATTGAAACCACAAGAGCTAATGAAATAATCAAAATACCATGGAAATTTTCCAAAATAACAGATTAAAATAGCAATGCTTTTTTCCATTTTATTTGATGTTATCTTATATTACCGAATTTTTTTTTCAAACTGATTTGTATTTTACAGGATGATAAAGTCTGTTGTGTATGTTACCTATCCTTCTCAGGGAGGATCTATATACACCACCAAATCGTTAAATAGCTTTTATGATTTTTTAATGGAAGTCTATAATCGTTTTAGAATCTTTATCAGTTAATATAAGAAAGACCTGATTTAATTTATTCCTCATAAAAATTAGATTTAAATTACATTGTATCTGGCTATGGTAGAGTCGAGCTTGCTATTTCCTTTTAAAAACTAATTCTAAAATAATATATTGGCAGCAGTCAATCTGAAGAAGGTTTGAATACCTCTTTCAATTTTGCATCTAATCCTGATTCTGAGCCATCATTAGGGAATTTGCTGAAACGTCCAATAATTACTCCATCCTTATTAATTAAAAAAATTGTCGGATATTGTAGCACATTATATTTCATGTCTAAGTTATTCAGTGTGTTATAACCGCTGATTATATTATTCCATGGCACACGATCCTCTTTTACCGCATTTTTCCAGCTAGTAATATCTCTATCAACAGATATACTAATGATTTCGAGTCCATTCAAATGGTATTTTTGATAAATGTTTTTAAGATAAGGAAT
>JBDTEK010000341.1:0-5374 GCA_039922575.1 Ginsengibacter sp. | reverse complement strand
TCTTTAATGCAGATCAGCATCCGCAAATACTTTTTTCAGGGAAAAAATATGATGTGAATAATGGCAAAGGCACTCTTTTAGGAAACGTAACCATTGCAGGGATTACACTACCAATAACATTGAATGTTGAGTTTGGCGGAATCGTTGTAGATCCTTACGGACAAACAAAAGCAGGTTTTACCGTCACCGGAAAAATTAGCCGGAAAGAGTTTGGAATAACTTACGGTTCTACTTTGGAAACCGGCAGTGTATTGCTCGGTGATGAAATAAATATAAGTGCTGAAATACAGTTAGTAAAACAAGCAGTCGAGGAATTAGTAGAGGAATTAGGTGAAGTTGCTTAATTATTAAATTACGAATAGACTTTTGGAAAGTTTTTTGAGACCTCGAATTTAGAAAAAGAGCTATCGAACTTTCCAAAAGTTTTTAGAGAAAGAAGTTTAGAAAAAGGGTTTAGATAGTTTGGGAAATAGTTTAGATAGTTTAGGAAAAGTTTAAAAGTTTAGAGACGACCAGCCCTGAAAGCGCGACATTCGTTAGTATAGGGCAACGCCCTATGAAATAAAACAAACGGATAACGCCGTTAAAAAAATAAAAGAAAATGGAAAACAATATTTTAGGATTACACCACATTACGGCGATAGCCGCAAATGCAAAACAGAATTTAGATTTTTATACAAAAGTTTTGGGGCAGAGATTGGTAAAAAAGACCGTAAATTTCGATGATCCCGGAACGTACCATTTTTATTTTGGCGATGAAACCGGTACCCCCGGAAGCATACTCACTTTCTTCCCGTGGGAGGGAGTTAGAAAAGGGCATAACGGAACAGGAATGGCTACCGGAATTGGATATTCCGTTCCCAAAGACAGCCTTGATTTTTGGGTAAATCGCTTTAAAAAATTCAATGTAAAGCATGATGAGATTGCAGAAAGATTTGGAGAAAAATATCTGCACTTTGAAGATCCTGATGGATTGAAAATTGATTTTATTATTCCGGAAAATGAAGACAAAAGGAAACCTTGGGAAACAAATGAAATAACAAAGGCTGTTGCAACCAAAGGATTTCATAGCGTTACTTTGACATTGAAAAATCTGACACCTACTGCCAAAATTTTAACCGATATTTTTGGATACAAATTGTTGAAACAGGAAGGTAATCGTTATCGTTTTATTACCGATGCCATTGAAAGCGCATCCATAGTCGATGTGATTGAAGCACCCAATTTGGCGCCAGGTGTTAATTCTGCAGGAACCAATCACCACGTAGCTTTCAGGGTAAAGAACGAAGATATTCAAATGGAATTCCGGGAGAAAATTTTGAGTAAAGGTTTAAATATCACGACAAAAATTGATCGTGATTATTTCTTCTCTTTATATTTCCGCGAGCCGGGTGGAGTTTTGTTTGAACTGGCTACAGAAAACCCCGGATTTGATAAAGATGAACCGGTAAGCGAATTAGGAACGCATTTGAAATTACCAAAGCAATATGAAAGCGAAAGAGCAGAAATTGAAAAGGTGTTACCGGAATTGAATTGAGTTTTTCACCACGGCTTGCACGGATCAGCACAGATTAAAATTTATGAAATAGTAAGAGAATGGGAACAGTCAATATGATTTTTGCAGCAGTTATTGTTTACAATTTTATTAAAAAAACTAAAAACAAATACAGATGAAAATAGCATTAATCGGAGCTACAGGATTTGTTGGTTCAGCCGTTTTAAAAGAAGCATTAGAGAGAGATCACGTAGTAACAGCGATCGCACGACACCCTGAAGAAATAAAAGTTCAAAACAATCTTACCATTGTAAGAGGCGATGTAATGGATGCAGAAAAATTATCCAAATTGCTAAAAGGAAACGATGTAGTCGTTAGCACCTATAACGCAGGCTGGACAAACCCTGACCTTTATAATGAATTTATGAAAGGCTCAAAATCTATCCAGGAAGCGGTAAAGAAATAAGGAGTAAAAAGATTAATTGTAAATGGCGGAGCAGGTAGTCTATTTGTTGCGCCAAATGTTCAACTGGTTGATACGCTGCAATTTCCTTCCGAATGGAAACCCGGCGCATTGGCAGCGCGCGATTACTTAAACATTTTGAAAAAAGAAGATCAATTGGATTGGACTTATTTAAGTCCTGCCATTGAAATGAATCCCGGAACGCCACACAAAAGAAAAGGAACTTACAGAACAGGTTTGGAAAATCCTGTTTTTGATGCCAACAACAAAAGCACTATTTCAGTTGAAGACCTTGCGGTAGCGATTTTGGATGAAGTTGAAAACCCAAAACATATTCGTGCACGTTTCACTGTTGCATATTAATTATTGAAAATCAAAAATATGGGGTAAAAATTATCTGAGCATAAAATACCTCGATTTCTTACATTAATAAATTTAGTTTTATGCGGATACAAGTTGACAGATTTTCAGCCATAAATCTGGCATTAAACATGACAAAACAAGCAAAAGTATTAAGAGGGTACAGTATTTGGCTTTAAATAAAAAGAATAAAAAAACATAAAAAAATGAAAGCATTGGTGGTAGGTTCTAATGGAACAATTGGAAAACAAGTAGCCTATCAGTTAAAAGAAAAAGGATATGAGGTAATTGGAGCTTCGCGGTCCACATCCCCCGCATTAGATATCACCAGCACTTCAAATATTGAGTCATTTTATGCAAATCTGGGAGAGGTGGATGCCATTATTTGCGCGGCGGGAGATGCAGCATTTTCTTTACTTAACAAAGTGTCTGACGACGAAATACAATTGACGATCAATAGCAAACTTTTGGGCCAGGTGAATTTAGTTCGGAAGGGAATGAACAATTTGCATCCCGGAGGTGTTTTTATAATTACCGGAGGAATACTTGCCTATTCACCAATACCGCAAACTTCAATGATAGCAATGGTGAATGCCGGACTTGAAGGATTTGCCAGGGCCGTATCACTTGAACTTACAGAAGGCCGGCGTATTGTAATAGTACATCCGGACTGGGTTGCGGAAACAGCTTCCAAAATAGGAATGGATCCGTCGCCATTCCCCGATGCTGCAAAAACTGCAGAGGCTTATTTAGAGGCTCTTGAAGGAACTAAAAACGGAGAACCCGTTTTTGTAAAAGGACATGTGCCCGATAGAAGGCTTTAAAGTTTTTGTATTTGGCCTCACCCCCAAGCCCACTCCCCCTTCGACAGGCTCAGGATGACAGGAGAGAACCATGGAACTCAACGCAGGCAACGCTTCACCCTAATTAGAAACTTTAAATGAAAAAATACTGATAAACAAAAAATAATAAAAAATAAAAAAATCATGGATATAAATATTTGGTCAGATGTAAGATGCCCGTTTTGCTATATTGGGAAAAGAAAATTTGAAATGGCATTAGAAAAATTTCCTCATAAAAATAAGGTGAAGGTAATATGGAAAAGTTTTGAACTTGATCCTAACCTCAAGACAAATACGGAGGTAAATGCCGCAGAACATTTATCCGAGATAAAAGGAATCTCAAAAGAACAGGCAGAAGGAATGCAGCAACATGTTGCTAACGTTGCCAAAGAGATTGGGCTTCATTTTAATTCCCAAAATATGGTCGTTGCTAACTCTTTCAATGCACACAGGCTCATTCAATTGGCCAAAACAAAAGGATTGGGCAATGAGATAGAAGAAGCATTATTCACAGCACATTTTGTGGAAGGAATGAATATCGACGATAAAGAATCATTGATTAAGACAGGCGTTTCGATAGGATTAGACGAAGGTGAGGTGGAAGAAATATTTACTTCAGATAATTTTGCAAAAGAAGTAAAACAGGATGAATCAGAGGCACAGTCATTAGGAATTAATGGTGTTCCCTTTTTTGTCCTAAATAATAAATATGCTGTGTCCGGTGCTCAATCTCCCGAAACCTTTTTAGATGTGCTGGAACAAACCTGGAAAGAGTTTGAGAAAGAGAATCCCCCACTGATCATCACCAAAGGTGAATCTTGCTCCATTGATGGGAACTGCAATTAAATATAAACAACATCAAAATCATTAAGAAATAAACCAGGAGTATTAACTAGTGTCAACTCTTTCAGCATTTAATAAGTTTACCAGCGATCTTAAAGAACAGGAACGTCTAATGCCCGTCCTGTTTATTGGTCATGGTTCACCAATGAATGGAATTGAAGACAATGAATTCAGCCAGCGCTGGACACAAATAGCAAAAGAAATTCCGACACCGGCAGCAGTGTTGGTAGTTTCTGCTCATTGGTTCAGCGAAGGTACACACATAACAGCGATGGACTTTCCTGAAACCATTCACGATTTTGGAGGATTTCCTCAAAAATTATTTGATGTGCAATATCCTGCGCCCGGAAATCCTGCATTGGCAAAAGAAACCGTATCTCTTCTTCATTCAGCGCATGTAGAATTAAATCATGATTGGGGTTTGGATCATGGCGCATGGACTGTTGTTCGGCACATGTATCCTGATGCCAAAATTCCCGTATTGCAATTGAGCATTGACTACACAAAAAGCCCACAATTTCATTACGATCTTGCAAAAGAATTGTATGAATTGAGAAAAAAAGGTGTGTTGATTATTGGCAGTGGCAACATGGTACACAACCTCAGAATGGTCTCGTGGGAAAACATGAATAATTCTGGATATGGATTTGACTGGGCATTAAAAATAAATGATAAATTCAAACAATTGATCACAGATGGAGATTACCAACCATTGATTAATTATGAAAGCCTGGGCGCAGAAAGCAAGCTCGCCATTCCAACGCCGGAGCACTATTTACCGCTGTTGTATTCGTTGGGGTTAAAAGGAAGTAATGATAGTATTTCTTTCTTCAATGATAAAGCTGTGGCGGGTTCGCTTACGATGACTTCGGTGAAGATTGGAGAATGATGAATCGTGAATCGTGAATCGTGAGTTGTGAAATCGTGAATTCAATAATGAAGACTAATATTAAATCTTTATTTATCAAGTACTAAAAAACATACACTAGAATTTTGATCGTGACAGATACAAATAAATCCCATCCAAAAAATATAGTAACCGCAGGCAACAACCTAAAAGATGCTACCAGGGCTTTAATTATGATACACGGCCGAGGCGGTAACGCCGGAGATATTATTTCATTGGCAGATCATTTGGAAGTAAACAATTTTGCATTACTGGCGCCTCAGGCAAATAATAATAGCTGGTATCCTTATTCTTTTATGGCGCCCCTGTCAAACAATGAGCCGCGGCTGTCCGCAGCATTATCAGTATTGAAAGAAATAATGGACGATATAACTGCGGAAGGCATCACAGAAGAAAATATTTACTTTCTCGGTTTCTCACAAGGGGCTTGCTTAGCACTCGAGTTTGTAACCAGGAACGCAACA
>JBDTEK010000340.1:0-4859 GCA_039922575.1 Ginsengibacter sp. | reverse complement strand
TTAAGTAAAAAATATCTATTTATGATTTCAGATTTAATACATCGTTTTTCTTAAAGGCGGTCCATTATTTTTCTACCTACGGATTTCTAAATAATTCTACCTCTTAATGTTCTCAATTTAGCTAATCAGATGGAGACCGTCAAACTCAACTGAACCAATTAAACAATCGGGATCATTTTACCCAATCACACAGAGGCCCTTAATTCAATTTAACTAACCCCACATCTGAAGGAGTCCGTAAGATTGGTAACCAACCTAATCTTCCCAGTTTAATCCCCCTTTTTTTATGATATAAATAAATCCACAAATAAAAAACCCAACGAACATTAATACAGCTTTAAATCCTTCCCAGCCCAATTCCCGGAAATTGACCGCATAAGGATAAAAGAAAATCACTTCCACATCAAACAAAACAAAAAGAATAGCTACTAAAAAATATTTGATAGCCATAGGCCTTCTTGCATTTCCCTGAGATTCTATGCCCCCTTCAAAATTGACCAATTTATCCGCAGTTTTTCTTTTAGGCCCCAAAACATTTGTAGCAAAAATAATTACCACCAATAAAAAAATCGCGAAGATTAACTGTATCCCGATTGGTAAATAGTTTGAAGTACTATTAATATTAGGTGGAATTTGTAAGAATGTATGTATCAAAACTGAAACTTTTTTTTGCAAAAATAAGACACACACATCAATTATCAATATAAGAAAATATGATTTAAAACATGCTTCAATGATTTAAAGTTTCGAAGACAATGAAAATTGAAATTATAAAATAAATTTCCTGTTTAAAACTACTTTCTAAACAAATCATTTCAATCTACAAATTATGTAAAAAATAAACTTTTAGCTTTAAACCATTTACAAAAAAAAACTTCCCGGTTAAAGGAAGTTTTTTTTAAAGTCTCTAATAATTCTATTACCTACCTGGCTTTTTAGCTGGCGGCGTTGAAGCTGAAGAGGAAGTTTTTTTCAGAGCTGAATTCAATGCCTCTTTTGTTTTTAATGCTGTTGCATCTGCAGGGTCAACCTCTAAAATTTTATCATTAAACTGAATAGCAGGTTCTGTTTGATGCTTTATATTATAATAGTAAGCTACCATATACCTGTATGCCGGAATTAATTTGTCTTTTATTTCTGACTTATCGGTTACAGTATCGGCCATTGCAATAATTCTCTCATAATCAGGTTTAGCCAAACCTGCGGCACCTGTACTATCTATGCCCTCCTTTGAACGGGCTCCAAGGTACCAACCATAAAAATCTGTCGGATATTTTTTCTGATATATTTGAAATACCGAATCCGCTGTTTTATAATTACCACCGCGGTAATCAGAATAGCCGGCATAATAAAGATCAACTTTTCCAAAACTTGTATCTAGGCTTAAAAGTTTCCCATACCAACGTCCCGCTTCTACAAATTTACCTGCATCATAAAGGCTTTTTGCAATATCTTTCACATACTCCAATTTCTTCGCCGGCACAGTATCCAATGCGATCGCTTTATTTACGTAAGAAGCAGCGAGTGTATCATTTCCTGGAAATTCAAGTAATACTTTTGCATAACTGGCATAATCATTTGGCCCTATTTTTTCAGGATTTACTTTCGCAAAAAATTCCTCAAAATATTTTTTGGCATTTAAAGAATCACCCATTTTATCGTACGCATAAGCTTTTAACCCATATAGGTTCGGAAATGGCTTCATAGCACCTGCACTTGAAATACATGCATCGATTTTTGAGATAGCTTCTGAATACAATTTGGAAACGTATAAAAGGGAAGCCTCAGCATAACAATTTTTAGAATCCTGATCTGCTACTGCCACATATTTGTTTAAATAATCCCTTGCTTTATTTACATCGCGTTGGTAATAATAGCTATACAACCAATAATAAACAGGCGCAAAATTTGGGTCAGCTGCAATAGCAGCATTATAATAACGCATATAAATTGGCTCCTGGCCATACCCTTGGGTTTCATAAATTCTACCAATCATAAAATTTGCTCTGGCATCTTTAGGATCCAGTGCAAGGGCATTCTGATAAGCTATAGTCGCATTGGCACCATCAATTAATTTGCGGTAAGCATCTCCCAATGCAATCTGAATTTCACTGCTTTTTTTATTTCTTTCCACCGCCTGTTTTAATTTGTCAACAGCATAAACTGCATCTCCAGCCTTTGCATCAATATTGGCTCTTCCAACTGCAAGCAAAATGTCATCAAGGTCTTTTTTCTTAGTTAAATTAATGGCTGTTTCAAAGCGGTTTCTCGCATCAGCAGTTTTTCCTTCCATTAATTCTACTTCTCCAATGCCTACCATAAGCAAGGCCGCATTTGGATTAGCCTGAAGGGTTTTCTGATACAATGCTTTTGCCGCTGAGGTATCAGTATTATCTGAATTCTGCAGATAAGTTTGTCCTAACCAATAGGCAGCTTCCACATTATTAGGATTTGCCGCAAGTAACTTATTAAAAACACTTGCAGCGCTCTCAAATCTCTCATAGTTTAGAAATTTTTTCCCTTCGTCAATACTTTGGGCAAACAAAATATTTACCATCAAAATAAAGCAAACTAAAAGTCCGGATTTTTTCATTTTTTCAATTTTAATTTTTGGGTGAATGTCTATTTAAATTTTTGGATATATATTTATTACTTATCTTATTAATATACTGCCGGCCGCACACTAAAATTTATTTTTGCAGGCCCAAGATAAGCACGCTTAAAAATCAACTGGCCTTTTTCTAATTCAAGAAAACCTGCAAATCCACTTCCTAAACCATTATAATTTTCTTTAAGGATATAATACAAACCACGTACCAATGGGTACCGTTTTGTCAAAATATTTGCCTGGTAAGGTTTTATAAAGGATTTCTCAGGACATTTACATTGGAGTGAAGCAATTCTTATTTTGGTAAGAAAGCTCAACTGTGTAGTGTCTTCCGGATTACCAATCCAGCTAACGCCTACAAAACCAACAGCGTCCTTATTTTTCTCCACATAATTTATTACATCCTGGCTACTTTTCTCCGCAAAAACTTTTTTGGGATCCATTGGTTTTCCTTTTAATATAGAATCCGTAACAAACCGGGCAGCGCTGGAACCGCTTAATCCATCAAATACAGCAATTTGTTTATCAGCAGTAGTCCCTTGCAATATACTTCTGAGATCACTAAGATAAAAAACAGAATCCGGCGCTTCTTTATTTACAATTACTGCAATAGCGTCGTTAGCTACTTTAGTATATCGAGGTATAAACGAGAATTTATTTTTATAAAAATTCTCTTCCTCAATGGTAAGGCCACGGGTTACAAGTATTAACCTGGTACTATCTTTCATTAAATCCTTAAAGCAATCCGCTTCAGATTTATACTCAGCGATAATTTTGGCATCGGGATTCAATGCTTCAAATACCTGAATTTCCGAATCAATTACAGGTTTAAAGGATTCATCTGCACTTATATGGATGGTTCCTTTCGTTGGACTATCGAGATCACTTCTCTCATCTCCCCCACCATTGCAGCCGGTGAATAATACACCTGTAAGCGCAATAGTGAAGATAAAAAAAGGTTTTAATTTTTTTAATTGAATCTTCATTATCTTCTAAAATAATTTTTCTTAATACCTCTATAAAATCTCCAGGAGCCATACACTATAGCCAACACTGCAAATATCTTAGCTGGAATACTGAGAGTAAAATCTGTACTAAAATTAAATTGTTTAGCAAATAAAATAAAAAAACCTACAGCTAAATAGATAATTCCCATTCCAAAATCTGTAATGCTTCTCATCATCATATAGCGCTTCGTTTTTTTATCCGGTTCCTCTTCAAATTCTTCAAGACTCATATTCTTAATTTTTAAGTGACAGGCGGCAAGATAAAATAAAATAAAGAATTTGCCACATTGTGCACAATTGTATTAATAAAATTTTAGTTAATATTCATTTGTAAATTTAACAGATACGATATAATAAACCGATACATTTTTTTCATTATTTTTTCCCTGAATCCATAAGGGAATCCATATTAGAACCATCACAACTTCATTACCAAATACTTCTCCTCTTCATCTACTACTGTCAAACTCACTAATCTTCCATTTTATTTTGTCACAAATTTTACCTTACTATAATTATTTTACCATCTCCAAAGGAATTATCAGGAGGCTGAATCTTTTTTAAAATAAGACAATAACTTTTTCAATCCACCGAGGGATTGCGGCATTATTTCCTCAACATAAGAATCACTCTTTTCTGAATTTTCTTTTTTTTTAATAACGGTCAAAAAACTTTGTGCATAAGAAAAATCTGAATTAACCGTTGGCATCTTTTCCCATCTTTTAAATCAACATGCCCGGCATTTTTATAATAATAGATGAGGAATGTGAACTTTCAGATGCAATCATTTTGTTAATGTGCTGGTCAATTATGCGCTGAACCGTTTTTAAATTTCTGCAGATAACTCTTTGCCTTTTCGAAAAAATTATAACAGTTTTTAGACCAGTATTTTTAACAACAAAGAAGTAGAAAGTACTGTATTCGTAAGGTTTTTTTTAAAAATTCAGTCCCTACAATTAACCGTGGATTTCCGACAAAAAATTGAATTAAAACTAAAATTTAAACTACAAAAAAAAATAATATAAGTGAAGACACCTAGCAGTTCATTTAATTTTTTCTCAAAAGAAATACAGGTATTCTTTATTCCTGTTTTCAAAAATAATATTGGGCAAATCGCTTTGCAGAATGGTATTTGAGTTCATAATAATTATTTTGAGAAAAGAAATTCATTTTTTTTACAATATTTTACCCTAACCGGCGCCGTTTCTTGTAAGATGCAACAATCGGCTTTATTCCACAGATCG
>JBDTEK010000339.1:0-4980 GCA_039922575.1 Ginsengibacter sp. | reverse complement strand
TTGTATCAACGCGACTGGTAATTTATAAGACAAGGTGATATTTCTGATAGAAATAAAACTTCCATCTTTTAAATAACGTGTAGAGGTTTCTGTTGAGTTGGCAGAGTTTTGCGGGCTGGGATTTGTGGCTACATCGCCTGGTTTTGACCAGATACTGTATCCCTTTGGAAGCACCGCCTGGTTCATGTAAGGGTCACCTCCGTCATTCATCACAAAACGCAGATCATTGCTAAATACTTTATTTCCGGAAAGAAAATATGCATTCACGCTAAGTGAAATATTTTTGAAAGTAAACTGATTTGTAAATCCTCCCTGGAATTTTGGCAACGCTGATCCCACTTCCTGGTAAGTAGCATCCGGATAATTGGAAGTAGTGGATTTTCCGGTAACAGTTCCCTGGTTGTCTTTAGTGATTTTTTCCCAGAGTGGCGCACCGGTTTGTGGATCTACACCAGCATATACAGGCATGTAAAATTCGTATAAGTTACCTCCATTTCTGTATATCTGTGAAATGGCCCATGAACCGGTTTTAATAATATCTGCAGGAAGTTGACGAAGTTTATTTGTATTAAAATTAATATTGAAATCCGTATTCCATTCAAAATTTTTACTTTGAATATTAATAGTGTTCAAATTAAATTCTACGCCGTTGTTCACAATCTGGCCTACGTTTTCCCACCGCTGCTCAAACCCTACAGACAAAGGTTGGGAAACCTGTAGCAATAAGTTTTTTGTAACATTATTATAAACGTCAATGCTTAAGTTGACCCTTTTAAATAAGCCTACATCTATTCCTGCATTTACCTGGTATTTACTTTCCCATGTAAGATCAGGGCTGGGCAATTGAAGAGGAGTTGCGGCTGTTTGGGAGTTGTATTGGCTTGCCAGTGAATATAATCCAAGATACCTTGATGCACCAATATCCTGTGTGCCTGTAACGCCATAGCTTAAACGAAGCTTTAAAAGATCAATGGATTTGCTGTTAAAAAACGACTCATTGCTTGCTAACCATGCCGCTGAAATTGCTGGAAAGGATGCATAGCGTTTGGATGAAGGAAAAGCGGATGAACCGTCAATGCGATATGAGCCGGTTAAAAAATATTTATTTTCATAACCATAGCTTAATTGCGATATGAAAGATTGAATAGTGGATTTATCATTATTCCCATTTACAAGAATATTATTGCTAACTACATTTAAAACATTTAATCCTTGCGGAAGTCCTTTTCCTGACGCGCCCAATGTTTCTGTATTGCTTGCCTGCAATGCAAACCCAGCCAATCCGCTAAGACTGCTGCTCCCTTTTTTTACATTAAATTTTAAAAGATTATTAGAAATATAACCATAGTTTAAAATACTTTGTTCTTCCAAAAATCCGGTCCCATGATATTGACCGGCTACAACCGGAGAAAAATAGCTGGTGGTTTTATTATATGCTGCTGCTATTCTGTTAGTGCTCGAAAAAGTAAGCCAGCGGGTAAGATTGATATTCAGATTCGCATCATAATTTACATCGGCTCCTTTGTAAGGATGATTGGAATGATCAATCGTATGAAGTGGATTTATTTTATCTCTTGACCACCATTTAAAGGTGGAATTGCCATCTACATAACGTGCACTGCCACTACTGTCAAAAGCATTATCCCATGGCAAATTTAAGTAAGCATAATAAATATCGTTGTAATCATAAGTTTTGCCTTCAGAAACATTCAGATTAATATTATTAGTGAGGCTTATTTTACTATTGAATCGGTAAGTAGAATTTACCCGCATATTCAATCGTTGAAAATCGGTATTCCTAAATGTTCCTTTTTCATTGTAATAAGACAATCCCATGTAGTAATCATTCTTCTCTGTTTTTCCTGAGAGGGAAAAATAATAATTTTGCATAAACGCTGGTTTAAAGATGGTCGTAAGCCAGTTGTGATTCTGATCGCGCAAAGAGAGCGGGCGTTCATTATAAAACTTAAGGATGTCTATTTTATAAGAATTTCCTGAATCTGTAGGAATATAATCCCTGTATAATTGCTTTTGATAATTGTACAATTCACTTCCATTCATCATTTGCATTTTACCAAAATCCGGAGTACGAAAACCGGTAGTTATTTTAGCTTCATAATTCGTTTTGCCGGCCTTTCCTTTTTTTGTGGTAACGATAATTACGCCTGCATTTGCCTGTGAACCGTACATAGCAGTAGCTCCGGCATCTTTTAATACGGTTACGCTTTCCACATCATTAGGGTCATAATTACCGCCGATAATGCCGTCCACTACAAACAGCGGGCTTTGAGAAGCATTTACGGATGAAATGCCTCTCAATCTTATTTCCGGATTTGCTCCGGGAACTCCTGAACTATTTACTACCTGCAAACCGGCTACTTTACCCTGAAGCATATCGCCAATATTGCTTGAAGTAACATCCCTGAGTTTGTCTCCGGAAACTACACTTACCGCACTGGTGAGCTCGTTCTTGCTTTTCTCACTATATCCTACTACTACTATTTCCTTTTGTTGTTGAAGGTTATTTCGAAGTGTCACATTTATTCTCGTTTTTCCATTAATATTCACTTCCTGCGTTTCCATTCCTACAAATGAAAACATTAATATTTTTGAAGAATTATCAGGAATTTCCAAACTGAATTCTCCCGCCGCATCCGTGTTAGTTCCTATTGTAGTACCTTTTAGCAGTACAGAAACACCCTGAAGAAAATTGCCGTTCTCATCGGTAACTTTTCCGAATATTTTCATTGCAGCAACAATGGAAAGTAAGGTAGGGTTTGGAATATTTTTTCCCACTTCTTTTTCTTTAATCACAATTGTTTTTTCCACAATTGAGTAAGTGAGATCTGTGCTTAGCAGGCATTGTTGCAGTGCATCTTGTAGAGGCGCGTTGTAAACTTTCACATCTATTCTTCCGGCTTTTTCCAATAATTCGTAGGGGTATAAAAAATTGTATCCCGTTTGCTTTTGAATTTCTTTGAATACTATTTGCAATGGCGCTGCGCGCATAGAAAGGGTCACTTTTTGCGAGTAGCTTTCTGCGCTTACCTGTAAGCAGGCCATTAAAATTAAAATTGTTGTGAGTTTCATAATCAAAAGCGCTTTGGTTAAATTTTGCTTTGATCGAACAGAGAGAATCTTTAAAAACATAACTTTGTTTTTTTGGTTAAACAATGAACATTCCGCAATGATTGTATTATTGGTAACTAAAAATTTTCCGCCGGAGGTGTTGCAACCACTTCCGGTTTGTTTTTTTTAGATTACTGTTTATTCCTTTTGTACATTTTCAGTCATTACCCGCGTTTATTTTAATCTGGCATCACGATTATTTTTCTGTCTTTTACTTCAAACTTTACTTTTCCCGTTAAATGCAGCATATCTAAGACCTGGGAAAGGTTTGCATTGCGGGATATAGTTCCACCAAAATGGCTTGAAACAGTTCCTTTATATTCTATATTTACATCGTACCATCTTGCTACCTGGCGCATTACTTCATGAATATCAGCACGTCCAAATTGAAACTTTTCCTCTTTCCATGCAATTGCTTCTTCTAAATCTGCATCGTTAATTATTTTGATCGCACCGAATTGATCAGTTTGTGCCTGCTGCCCTGGTTTTAATATTCCGGTATTTTTATTCTGATTTATTCTTACACTCCCTTCTAATAATGTAGTGCGTATGGTAGATTCGTCTTCATAAGAATTGATATTAAAATGGGTTCCCAAAACTTCTACTTCCATTTTATTCACTTTTACTTTGAAAGGCATCGCTTTATTTTTTGCCACTTCAAAATAGGCTTCTCCCGATAGTTCTACTTTTCTTTCCTTACCTTCAAAATTAGTGGGAAATCGCAACGAAGATGCAGCATTTAACCATACTTTGGTGCCATCAGTAAATATCAGTTGGTACTGGCCGCCCCTAGGCGTGGAGATGGTATTGTAAAGTACTTTGGTAGTCTTATTTTGTGAAGTATTATACGATAACATCCCATTCATTTTTAGAATTTTAGTATTTCCCTGGGTGGCAAGATTCCCATTTTGTGCCTGGTCTAAAATGATAGAAGAACCATCAGCCAAAGTAAGAATAGCATTGTTTTTTCCCGGGGTTATTTTATTTTTATCTTTTGTAATCGGTAGTGATTTCGCTATTTGCTTTTGAGAAGAGGGTTTCAGGAGAAAATATCCGCCAACAGAAAACATGCAAATTATAATGGCGGCTGCTGTAAGTTGAATTTTCCAATTCCTTTTCTTTTTACGCATATTCATTGGTACCACCGGCGCTTCGTACTTCACTTCTTTCAAAAGGGTAGAAAATTTTGAATCTAAATTGGTATCAGTAAAAGTTTGTTTTTCTCCTGATTTTTCCCAATAACTTTTGAATATTTGAGTCAATTCTTCTTCGCCTTCATTGTTTTCAATTATCTGAAGTAATTGATCTAATTCCTCTCTTGTACATTTATTATCAAAATATTTTTCAATAAGCTTTTTTTCTTCGAAATTGAAATGATGCATATTCAGAATTTGAAAATAATTTTTTTGATGTAATACTATAAAGACGGTAATAATTGCATCAACAACTAATGAGGAGCAAAATATTTTTTTTTATTTTTTGATAATGGAGAATTTACCAGGATAAAAAAGCAGCCCCACGTCTATTATCTTTTTACAATCCTGAAAATATTTATAGAGTCCGTATCCCCACGTGGTAATGACTTCAATGAGGCAGCGATTCAGTTCTGTAGTAGCGCCATGCAAGTAACATGGTGAATCGTTGGACTGAAAAAGTCACTAATTTATTACTTGTCGAAAAATTCTATCTTGTCTAAAAATAAAAAAAT
Source organism: Ginsengibacter sp. (assembly GCA_039922575.1). Taxonomy (GTDB): domain Bacteria; phylum Bacteroidota; class Bacteroidia; order Chitinophagales; family Chitinophagaceae; genus Ginsengibacter. The sequence goes on along the minus strand of JBDTEK010000339.1, from coordinate 143 downwards.
TTGAGGAAAAGATTAATTTATCAGAGCAACCGGCATAAGTAGCATCATGAAGGCCGGTCCGTAATTTTTAGAAAGATAATTCCGAATGAATCGTTGTGCTTCTACGATATGATTATTGATGGTATGCTTTGAAAGGTTTAATT
>JBDTEK010000338.1:0-7941 GCA_039922575.1 Ginsengibacter sp. | reverse complement strand
GATCCATAAGAAAATATCCTACTAATGGGGTAATTTGAATATTCGTTTGTTTAAACTGCACAACAGCTTCACTTGAGCTTTTCAATGAAGAAAAACTTGCACTTCCCCCCACTAACCAATTATCTTGTGTAATTTGGCTATTAGACTTAAAATTGAAAATCAAAGTAGTTGTTATAAGTATAAAAAAGAATTTCATTTTGTTTAGTTGGTTTTAGCTGTTAAGAAATTATATAAGATTGGTTGGTATTGGCGGCCATTTACCAGAATAATCTGGCTGATCTCAAAATTTCATAATGTGGTTTATAATTTTATTTCTCACTAATGAATAAGGCTTGTTTTGCAGTTGGCTTGTCACTAACAGAGAAGAGAACAATTAGCTTCCATAACAACATCTATTAGTAGACAATTATATTTGGTAATTCGCTCCTTCCAAAAAATATTTTTTAAGACTAAATTATTATAACGATTATGCTTTCTAAATTTCATATCGTGATATAAATTTTGCTTTTCATAATTGAATAATTTATGGTTTACAAAAGAATACTTTCAGTTTAATTATTTCAGCCTGCTTTGATCATACAAGTCCTTCTCAGTATAGTTATCCGGTTGAAAAAGCAAATTCCATAATAGTAAAATCACAGTTGAAATTTTTAGTATTTTTTGGAGAAACTTCTGAAGAATAGAACAAATATGTAGAAGAAAATGTAATAATTTTCATAAGCAATATGGTTTTTAAATCAAAAAATCTACGTTAATAAATCAAGGACAAATTAAATTTAAATAATGCTGCATAGTTATTATATTTTAATCCACAGATAAAATTATTAAACATACTTATTATCCTTAAAGGACAATTTTTTTTCAACCGTTCAAAAAATATAAAAAACTACTTTGTCGCGTGCCAGCTTTATCTCAAAAGGATTTCAAGATTTAATAATTTATCAAAACTTGCAACAGTCAGAAACATTGTAATTTCACAATAAAATCTTCATAATATCATGAAAAAAATTACGTTTCTTTTTTTCTTTTCTATTTCAATAATTTTTTCTTTATCAGCACAAAACCCACCATCCGATAAAATCACTCTGCCCAATGGCTGGAGCCTTTCACCTGCCGGTCACGGATATTTATTGGGCGACCTTCCTTTAAACATTGCGGTTAGTTCATCCAAGAAATTATTGGCGGTTACTAATAATGGTCAAAGCACACAAAGTATTCAATTGATCAATGCTACGTCAGGAAAAATAATGGACAATATAGTAGTTAAAGAATGTTGGCTGGGTTTAAAATTTAGTGCTGATGAAAAATTTTTATATGCCTCCGGAGGAAATAATAACTGGATTTTGAAATACGCCATAAAAAATAATAAACTTTTTTTAACAGACACATTAAAATTGGGAAAAAAATGGCCTGAAAAAATATCTCCTGCCGGCATTGATATTGATGATAAAAGAAATTTAATGTACGTGGTTACCAAAGAGAATAATTCATTATACATACTTGATCTGGGAACCAAAAAAGTTCTTGATAAATTCCAATTAGACGGTGAAGCCTATACTTGCTTATTATCGCCTGATAAAAAAGAATTGTACATCACCTGCTGGGGTTGCGATAAATTAATAATCTTCAACACTATCACAAGAACCATTTCTCAGCAAATAAATGTCGGTGATAATCCTAACGACATTTGTCTCACAAAAAATGGCAGATATTTATTCGTTGCCAACTCAAATGATAATTCAGTTTCAGTAATAGATACCCATTTCAGAAAAGTAATTGAAACTTTAAGCGCATCATTGTATCCTAATGCGCCACAGGGTTCTACCACTAACGGTGTGGCGCTTAGCCCTGATGAAAAGACGTTGTACATTGCCAATGCGGATAATAATTGCCTTACACTCTTTGATGTATCCAGACCCGGAACAAGTTTTGCAAAAGGATTTATTCCTACGGGCTGGTATCCTACTTGTGTGAAAGCGATTCGCAATAAAATTTTTGTTACCAATGGAAAAGGGTTTTCATCATTCGCCAATCCCGATGGCCCAAACCCTACTTATATAAAAGGGCAGGTTACTTACCAGGGTGGAGAAAAAGTCACCAAAAAGTACAATCAATATATCGCAGGATTATTTATTGGGACAATGAGTGTAATAAATGTTCCCGGCAATAAACAGTTATCAGATTATTCCAAACAGGTTTTTGAAAATACACCTTACACGAAAACAAAAGAAACCATTGTTAAAGGCGAAGAGGGAAATCCCATTCCACGTTCAACGAAGGAAATTTCGCCCATTAAATATGTATTTTACATCATTAAAGAAAATCGCACATACGACCAGGTTCTGGGAGATGTAAAAAAAGGTAATGGTGATACAAGCCTGGTATTATTTGGAGAAAAAATTACGCCAAACCAACATAAATTAGTAAAAGATTTTGCACTGCTTGATAATTTTTATGTGGATGCAGAAGTGAGCGCTGATGGCCACAACTGGAGCATGGGCGCTTATGCCACTGATTATTTAGAAAAAACATGGGTAACCAGTTATGGTGGCCGGGGAGGATTATATGATGCCGAAGGAAACCGGGCTATAGCCAACAATAAAAACGGGTTTCTTTGGGATAATTGTAAACGCGCGGGAGTAAGCTACCGCACTTATGGCGAATTTGCCGACAATTACAAACCTAATATTCCTATCTTAAAAAATCACCTGTGCAACTATTTTACCGGATGGGATATGCATGTATGGGATACCGTTAGAGTGGAGCAATGGAAAAGAGATTTTGATTCACTGGTAAGTATAAACGCCTTACCAAGACTAAATACATTGCGCCTTCCAAACGATCATACAGAAGGGATGAGAAAGGGACGGCCAACTCCCTTTGCTCATGTTGCCGGCAATGATTTAGCTGTGGGACAATTTATTGATTACCTGAGCAAAAGCCCTATATGGAAAGAATGTACTGTTTTTATTGTGGAAGATGATGCGCAAAACGGCCCCGATCACGTAGATGCACACAGAAGTCCGATCTATCTTGCAGGCCCTTATGTAAAAAGAAATTTTGTTGACCATACTCCCTATACTACTTCGGGTGTTTTAAGAACGATGGAATTAATATTAGGAATACCACCAATGAGCCAGTACGACGCGGCTGCCACGCCTCTTTGGAGATCTTTTACTTCTACTCCTGATTATTCAGTTTATAATTATTTGCCTTCTAATATTGATCTCACAGAAAAAAATACCGTGGTAAATAAGCTATCTAAAAAAAGCGAAACATTTGATTTTAGTAAAGAAGATGCTATTCCTGATGGTCAATTTAATGAAGTATTGTGGAAAGGGATTAAAGGATTGAACAGCACGGTTCCTGCTGCAAGAAGGGCAGCGTTTTTGAAGGTGAAAAAGAATGATGATTAATTACTAACTTGACAACTTTTAAAAAGTGGTCAAATCTTATTCACTATCAGTGTTTAAAATATTTTCCCACAACAGGCATTCGTTGAAATTCTTTTCTCTCTACATTCAACACAAACCACACGTAAATTATCAAGAGCAAAGTGGCAGATACAAAATTGAGTGTATCACCCTTAAAGAAATGAATAATGGCTTCATGAATAAAATATAGAAGAACCACAATTACAATAAAAGCAACTAATTTTTTCCAGGCGTAAGGAACAGGATAATCTTTTTGACCCCAAACGTATGAAGCGACCATCATGCTTCCATAGCAAAAAAAAGTTGCCCAGGCACAAGCCATATACCCATAGTGAGGAATAAAAATATAATTGATAATTAATGTAAGAGCCGCGCCAAGTAAAGTAATATACGCTCCGGCAATTGTTTTATGTGTCAGCTTATACCAAATAGAAAGATTGTAATAAATGCCTAAGAACATATTTGCCAAAAGTAAAATAGGCACCACTTTCAACCCGGTCCAATAAATATTAATCTCACTACCCGGTTGTTTCTTCAAAAAATATTTCCAGATATCAAGATACAAGGCAACTACCAAAAACATGAGCGTGATCGTTATCACAAAAAATTTCATCACCCTTGCGTACACTTTCTGAGGGTTCTGGCCTTCCGATTGTTTGAAAAAGAAAGGCTCCGCTCCCATTCGGAATGCCTGGATAAAAAGCGTTATCAAAATTGATAGCTTGTAGCATGCGGAATAAATCGCTACTTGAATTTTGGCGTCGTTAATATCGCCTACCGGGGCAAGCCAGGAAAGCATTATCCGGTCAAACGTTTCATTTATCATTCCTCCGAAGCCCGCAACAAGAAGCGGCAGTGAATACACCATCATGGTAGCCCATACTTTCTTGTTGAATTTAAATTCAAAGGCAAAAAATTCTTTATTTAAAAGTATCAACGCAAACAATGAAGCCAATAAATTCGCAATTATAATGTAGCCTACACCATATTGAGGCTTATAGAAAGTAGCGATAAATCCGTTAGGATTCTTTTTCGCCAGACCGGGGCAAACGGAAATTAAAAAATAGATCACTGCAATTTGAAAAATAATTGTGGCAATTCTTATTAACGCATACTTGCGTGGCCTTTGGTCTAATCTTAATTTGGCAAACGGTAAAGTAGCCAAAGTATCAAATGCGATAATAAGCGCAGAATAGGTAATTAATTCAGGGTTGTCATCGAGCCTTAATAAGTGAGCCAGCGATGATTTTGAAAGAATTAAAAGAGTGGTAAGTAAAACAGTACTGCATAAGATAGAAATAGTTGCGGTGCTATAAATATCTTTTTTGTATTCGTCTTTGGTGGCAAACCTGAAATACGCCGTCTCAATTCCATAAGTAAAGATCACATTCAGGAAAGGAATAGCCGCATACATTATGCTCATATCACCATATCCGGTACCTGATAATTTTAAAGTAAAATAAGGTGTTAGCAGGTAAAACAAAAACCGGGCAGCCATAGAGCTTACTCCATACCACATCGTTTGTCCTGCTAATTTTTTTATGCTGCTACTCAAGAATATCTGATTTTAAAAGAGGGCAAATTTAATCGGATAATACTTAAAGTAATCAATTCTGAGCCCGATTTAGTTTTTTTGAGGATAAAATGAGTTCCTAACAACAATCGTAAAGTATAGAATCTGGTATTGAATAAAAAATTACTGGAAGTATACTAAAAGGATTTTTTTTACTAACTTTTTTGAGTAATTTATTTATATACCTACTTTCTATGGTCAATATCAATAACGATAATCAGAAGAACATTATCTTATATTTCATAACCTATACGATAGTCTCCAACTCGTATTCGCCAAACTTCCCTTTCTTTTAATTTTATGCAACCAAATGGCCGTGGGTCTTTTCCCAGTAATAATATTTTTTCGTTTATAGTATCTGAAAACGGCTTACTTATTTTAGCAAGTTGTTTTTGCGCTGACCGTTTAATCTCAATAGTATAACTCATTTCACAAGGCCTTTTCTGATTTCTTCAAGTGCTTGCCTAAACGGCATAGACTCATCATTCTCCAGGCTTTTGGCTTCATCATAAGCTTTTATATCTTCAAGTTCTTCTAATTCATCAAGCAATTGTTGAAATTCTAAAGTAGTGAGAAACACACCAAGATTTCGACCTGCATCATCTTTTATAAACTGCGGATTAATGGATTTTACATTCATAATCCTTTTTTCACAAAGTTAATTATTTAGTTGTGAAGATCAGGGTTGTGAAAATCTTTTATTCTTTAAAAACGACGAATCAGTAAGCGTGCCCAGAAATAAAATAAGATCATATTTTTCCTTTGGTGTAAAAGCAATTCCATTGCGCAATGAAGAATCGAGAGTGGCGCTTTGTTGTATCCCATTTCGATAATGTTCTATTACCTGGCTCAACGAATAAAATCTGCCATCGTGCATGTAGGGCTGTGTTACACCTACATTACGTAAAGAAGGCACTCTGAATTTCAAAGAATCCGAAGCCTCTGTTGTTATTCTCATCCGCCCATAATCTTTTAAAAATGGATTTAAAGAAAGGCCATTGTTTTTAAAAGTATTATCGGTGAACAATGGTTCTTTGTGGCAGGTTTCGCACTTTGTTTTAAACACTTCGTAGCCGTGCAATTCCGATGAATTGAATACTGCTTTTCCCCTTTTATATTGATCATATTTAGAATCTGCGCTTACTAAAGTACCCACAAATTGCGCCAATGCTTTCAACATTTTTTGGCTATTGATATTATCATTTCCAAATGCTTTTTTAAACATTTTTTTGTATTCCGCATCGGCTCTTAATTTTTTCAAAACCGAGTCTATATTTTCTGCCATCTCATTTGGTGCCGTTAATGGTGAAAGTGCCTGTACTTCTATGTGATTAATGCCACCATCCCACATATATAATGGAATCCATGCAAGATTTTGCAATGCGGGCGCATTACGCGTGCTAAACTGGTTATTAAATCCATGGCTGAAATCGTGATCAAAAGTCGCGAATGCCGCAAATTGCTGGTGACATGAAGCACAGGAAAAATTTCCATCTTTACTTAATCGTCCATCATAGAATAACTTTCTACCTAACTGAAACCCTTCTTCAGTAAGGAAATTGCTTTCAAATATATTATCCGGCTTAGGCCAACCTTTCGGTACTTCCAGCTTCAATGGGGTGATTACAAATAAATCCTTATCAGTATTTATTAAGAAAGCAGATGTTGCGATAAAAGAAATAATTAATATGGCGATCCTGGCTTTCAATTACTCCGTAATTATTTTTTTAAGGTGAAACATTTTTGCATAATTATCACTGAGTTTCAGCGCCAGTTTTCCTGGTGCGTTCACAGCGGCCATTTCTGATATTCTTATTTCATTCGGGTTTTGCCACCAGTCATCCACATCGGCATTTACATGAATCTCAATGGTTTTTCCGGATGCAAAATTCACTTCACCCTGAAAATTTAAGCTAATGTTTTTAAGCACATTATATTTCCCTGAAAAACCACCAATGTGAAATTCGTACTTATTGTTTACTAAGGCAGATGAAGGTGAATTCCCCTCCAGTTTTGCCATTACATAACCGGTATTCCACGTCCAAAACATATCGTTTGTTGGGTCTAAAGCGCCATCCTGCGCGCCGGAAACATTGTGCAGACTATCTACACCTAAAAGAAAAGCAACTGAAGAATAATTTCCTGGCGGAACCGAAAAAGAAATATTGAGCGATTGCAGATTTTTTTCATCAATTAAATAAGAGCGATTTTTTTGTAAAAATTCTTTACTACCATTTCGCAAAGAAATATTTGAAATATAATACCTGAATTTATTAATGGTATATTTCTCACCGAACGGATTGGCGTAGGTAGAATCATACAAAACAATAGGATTGTTTTTTACTACATTATTGAAAATAATTTTTACTGTCGAATATTTTAAATGATGCTGAGTTTCTTTTTTTTGAATTGAACCCATGATCAGAAACAAAAAGATAACTACCGGACATGCGGCTTTCATTTCATTCATCATAACCCTTGATTTTTTTCCTCCCTTCTTTAATAATCCCTTTTTCTTTTTTCACTTTAATTCTTTTCGCCATGGAAGCTTTAGTAGGTTTAGTGGGTTTTCGTTTTTTTCTTTTTATTAATGCATTAATGATCAATAAATGTATTTTTACAATGACCTTTTCTTTATTACCTAACTGCGTTCTTTCTGATTGACTTTTTACCAATAAAAATCCGTCATTAGTAATTTTATTTGCTAATTTCTCCAGTATGGTTTCTTTTTGCTTATCCGTCAAAATGGTTGACGATGAAACATGAAACCAGCCTTCTACCATGGTTTCTACTTTGTTCACATTTTGGCCGCCCGAACCGCCACTTCGTGCTGTTTTAAATTTAATTTCTTTTAAAACATTTACCATTGCATAAAAATACAAAAATTAAAGAGTAAATTTTCTCACAAACCAAGGTGGTAATTTTTTGAAGGTG
>JBDTEK010000337.1:0-5389 GCA_039922575.1 Ginsengibacter sp. | reverse complement strand
GGAAGGAATACAGATAAAGACTTTGCCCATTATTTAGATATTGCATTAGGATCTGCTCAGGAAGTAGAATATTGTTTCTTATTGTTAAAGGACTTATCCTATATTTCCTTACCTTCTTTTGATGATGGAAATAGAAAAATAAATGAAATAAAAGCAAAGCTCATAAACCTTATTAAAGCGATTAGGCACTGAATGCAGAAGGAAAAATGCGAAAAGCTCTTAATGCGGAAAGCAGGAGAGCCTTCTGAAAGTTCTGCCTTCTGCCTTAAGCATTCAGCCTTCAGCATAAAAAGACGATCAAAAACAACAACATGATTATATTCGACGTTTATCCCATCAATGATATTAATATCGTAAAAGCAAAAGGGTCTTATGTTTGGGATGATAAAGGAAATGAGTATCTTGATATGTATGGCGGACATGCTGTCATCAGTATCGGTCACACACATCCACATTGGGTAAAAAGAATTGAAGAGCAATTGGAAAAAATTGCTTTTTATTCCAATTCCATAAAAATCCCATTACAACAGGAATTGGCCGATAAATTAGGAAAGATCTCGGGTAAAAATAATTACCAGTTATTCCTTTGTAATTCCGGTGCGGAAGCCAATGAAAATGCCTTAAAGCTGGCTTCTTTTCATAATGGAAGAAAAAAAATAATCGCATTTTCCAAATCTTTCCATGGCCGAACTTCACTTGCTGTGGCAGCCACAGATAATCCCTCAATAGTAGCCCCGGTTAATGAGACCGAAAATGTTGTTTTCCTTCCTTTTAATGATGAAGAAGCACTAAGAAATTATTTCAAAGAAAATGGAAAGGAAATATGTGCGGTAATAGTGGAAGGAATACAAGGTGTAGGCGGGATAAGGGTTGCAGATATTAGATTTTTACAAACCATACGGGAGTTATGTACTAAAAATGAAGCAGTTTTCATTGCTGATTCCGTTCAGTGCGGTTATGGCAGAACTGGTAAATTTTATTCGCACGATTATGCTAACGTAGATGCAGATATTTATACAATGGCAAAAGGGATGGGAAATGGTTTTCCAATCGGCGCCATTTCTATTTCGCCGGTTATAGCACCGAAGCATTTTATGCTGGGAACCACTTTTGGTGGCAACCATTTAGCTTGTGCCGCGGCCATAGCAGTTTTAGAAGTAATAGAGAAGGAACAATTGATGAAGAACGCGAAGGAAGTTGGTGATTATTTGATGAATGAGATTAAAAAAATACCGGAATTAAAAAATTTGCGAGGCAAAGGATTAATGATCGGTTTTGATGTGCCTGAGGAATTAAAAGATTTGAAAAAAAATCTTTTATTTAAACACAAAATATTTACAGGCGAAGCAAAACCAAATGTGATAAGGTTATTACCTTCGCTTGCTTTGACAAAAATTGATGCTGATAAATTTTTGGCAGCGTTAAATGAAGAAGTTTTATTTTTTGCGAGCCAATTAAAGAATATTTCTGTTGAAGTAAATGATTAATTAATACAGTAAAAATAAATTAAATAGTATTGAAAAAATTTCTTTCGGTAAATGATGCTGTTAGTATAGATGGACTTGTAAAAAGTGCATTAGATTTCAAAAAAAGTCCTTTTTCGCAGCACAAAAAAGGAAGCGGAAAAAGAGTGGGGTTAATTTTTTTGAATCCAAGCTTACGTACAAGATTAAGCACTCAAATAGCCGCCCACAACCTGGGCATGGAAGCAGTTGTTTTTAACGCCACACAAGACGGGTGGCAATTGGAATTTGAAGACGGCGCAGTTATGAATGGAAATAAAGCGGAACACATCAAAGATGCCGCACCGGTTTTGGGAAGTTATTTTGATATATTAGGTGTGCGCACTTTCCCTTCTCTAAAGAATAAAGAAGAAGACTATGCCGAAAAAATCATGAATCAATTTGTAAAGTATTCCGGAATTCCTGTAGTATGTTTGGAAAGCGCCACGGTACACCCATTACAAAGTCTAACGGATATAATTACTATTTCAGAGAACCTCCAAATAAAAAATAACCAAAAGCCGAAAGTCGTTTTAACCTGGGCTCCGCACGTAAAGCCGCTGCCACAGTGTGTTGCAAATAGTTTTTCAGAATGGATGAATGCCTGGGATAAAGTTGATTTCGTAATCGCCAATCCGCCCGGTTACGATCTGGATAAGAAATTTTCGCAAAATACTTTGGTTATTAACGATCAGGAGGATGCATTAAAAGGTGCGGATTTTGTTTATGTAAAAAATTGGAGCAGCTATAGTGATTATGGTATAATGTTGCCGGTAAATAAAGATTGGATGCTTACTAATCAAAAACTCTCCATTACCAATAATGCAAAAGTGATGCATTGCCTTCCGGTGAGGCGGAACGTGGAATTAAGTGATGAAGTTTTAGATGGACAAAATAGTATCGTTACAGAGCAGGCTGGCAATCGTGTGTGGGCGGCGCAGGCGGTTTTGGCGGAAATTTTAAATGAATTGCCATGATTAATTCAACCGGGAATAATGAGCAACTTTTAATTATAAAAATTGGGGGAAATGTGATAGATAACAAAGATGCGCTTCGTTCTTTTTTAAAAGATTTTTCCCAGGTAAAAGGTAAAAAAATTTTAGTGCACGGCGGCGGAAAAATTGCGACATCAATAGGAGAAAAGTTAGGAATTCAATCGAAATATGTTGAGGGAAGAAGGATCACCGACAATGAAACCATTGACCTCGTAACGATGGTTTATGGCGGCTTGGTGAATAAAAGATTAGTGGCTTTATTGCAATCATTAAATTGCAATGCTATTGGCGTCTCCGGTGCAGATGCAAATCTTTTACCTGCAAAAAAGCGTCCGGTAAAAAATATTGATTTCGGATGGGTGGGCAATATAGATGCAGCGGGACTTGATCCTGAGAAATGGAAATTATTTTTAGATAATGAAATGGTTCCGGTGGTAGCGCCACTTACCCACGATGGAGCCGGATTCATGCTCAATACCAACGCAGATACTATAGCTTCAGTGCTATCGGAAAGTTTATCAGAAAGTTATGATGTAAAATTGATTTATTGTTTCGAAAAAGATGGCGTATTAGCAGACGTGAATGATGAAAATTCTGTAGTAAAAAGTTTAACCGCTAATGCGTACCAAAGGCTAAAAAAAAACAATCAGCTTTTTGCAGGAATATTACCTAAAATAGACAATGCATTTAATGCTGTAAATAATGGAGTGGGGGAGGTAGTGATTGGGAATTCATCAAAATTGTCCTCTTTAATAAGTGGATCAGGCGGAACAAAAATTTCTTTGTAATGACTGGATTAAAAGATACAGATCAATTATTTTTGGATGCGGTTAATCTATTAAAGCAGTTAATTTCCACGCCATCATTTTCCAGGGAAGAAAAAGCAACTGCTGATATTTTGGAAAATTTTTTATTGCAAAAAGATATCAAACCAAACCGGTTTTTAAACAATGTTTGGGCAACTAATAAACATTTTGATGAAAATAAAATAACGCTGTTATTAAATTCTCATCATGATACGGTAAAACCAAATGGAGGCTATACTATTAATCCTTTTGAACCCATAGAAAAAGATGGTAAATTATTTGGTCTGGGGTCTAATGACGCCGGTGGAAGCCTTGTTTCTTTGCTATCAGTATTCATCTATTTTTATGATGCTGACCTTCCCTTTAATATTATTTTTGCCGGTACTGCAGAGGAAGAAATTTCCGGTAAAAATGGGATAGAAATTATTATTACTAATTTACCAAAAATTGATTGCGCTATTGTTGGCGAGCCTACTTTAATGAACATGGCAGTTGCGGAAAAAGGCCTTTTGGTGCTTGACTGTATTGCACATGGGAAAGCAGGCCATGCCGCACGCGATGAAGGAGCGAACGCATTATACATCGCCATGAAAGATATTGAATGGCTGAGTACTTTTCAATTTCCTAAGATATCTGAACTTCTGGGGGCGGTGCATATTGCGGTTACTTCCATAAATACGCCTAACAAAGCACATAATGTAGTGCCTTCGGAATGTGATTTTGTGGTGGACATACGGGTGAATGAATTGTATTCTTTTGAGGAGATCATTTCAACCATCGAAGCACATATCAGCAGCGAAATAGTACCGCGTTCCACAAGATTGACTCCTTCGTTTATCAATCCCAATCATCCTTTGGTAATAGCAGGAAATAAATTGGGAATTCCTTCTTATGGTTCGCCAACCTGCTCTGACATGGCTTTGATGTATTTTCCTTCTTTAAAAATAGGCCCGGGCGATTCAGCAAGAAGTCATATTGCAGATGAATTTATTTTTACAAAAGAAATTGAGCAAGGGATAAAAATGTATATTAAAATATTGGAAATTTTTGGAGACAATTGCTGATAGAAAAGGAAACATACTATATTTCCGAAAACATTATCTGAAGCAATGTGTTGACAGTTTCACGCAGAGTTATATCCAACTCACCGTCTTTCTTTAATACCCTGCTTTTATCAATAGATTTTATCTGGTCGAAGGCCAATGAACCTGGCTTGCCATTGTGATTAGTAACTATTCGGGTGGGGTAATTTTTAATAGCGCTGGTAAAGGGAATCACGATTAGAGTATGTAAGGCCATGTTAACTGCATTTGGTGAAAAGATAAGACACGGCCTGATCTTAGCCATTTCTGAGCCAATTACAGGATTAAAATTTACTATTACTATGTCCCACTTTCTAAATGTCTTTGTCATCGAATCCATCATTTAAGGTTACATCCCAATCTTTAAATTCTGCTTCGGTACTTTTGTCTGCTTTAGAAAATAATGCTGCCCAATCTTTTAGCGGTGGAATTTCCGTTGCGGGTTTTATAAGGATTCCATTTTCTGTTTTCTCTAATGTTACTTCAGAAGAATTTAGAGATAAGACAAGTTCTTTGGGTAATCTGACCCCTTTAGAATTTCCTATTTTTGTGATATGAGCACGATATGTAGTTCGCATAATATAAAGGTAATAACTTTTATTATAACGTATCACTAATTTAATGACATTGCAAATCATCGGGGTTTCCGGTGAAAGTGAATTTCAATTTAGAAATCTGTAAACCGGAAAACCCCGTTGCGACGGCGATTGAGATATCATGTTCAAAAACCAAGAAGATTTATCAGAGATTTTCCCATTAATTCAGAATCCTAAAAAAACCTTCTTGGTTTGATGGCAACTTTAAGCCAAATTACTTCCTTCTAACTAACGATTCATTAATCTTTTATCAATTTCAAGTTTCTGAACTTTAACCACTTTTACTAAATTATAGTAATTGGGATACTGCGGATTTAAAATGAAATTATAAGAATTTTCCATTACCGCAGAACGTGCTTTTATTCCAAAATATTTCTTTTCATTAAATATTTTATTTCCGAATTTCTT